>JAIRMP010000257.1 GCA_031258615.1 Spirochaetaceae bacterium
TTCTGACGTTCAAGGCTATAAAGGCTGTGTCCAATAGCATAACAATGATCGGCCGCCGTTTCTTCCAATAATGTTAAAATAGTTGTTGGCGAAGCCATTCCATATTTATTCATTTCAAAGTATCGCAACTCAAAATTTTTGCTAAAAATATGAACCATGAATGCTCCTTTTATTTTTTGACACAATCTATTATAAAAAGTTGCAAGTATTGATATTTTCTCTTAAATTTCCACGCGCCATGGATGGCGCAGTGTGGCAAAAAATTTCGGCAAAAAAATTTCGTATAACGTTCCGGCTGTATATGACGTTTTTGCGGTTGCGATAAAGGAAACCGCAGGTTTCCGGCAACCACAAAAATGTGGCGGAGAAAAACCGCACAAAGGCCGTAGGCCGACTGCGGTTTTTCGTAGTCCGAGCCGCCGAAGGCGGCGAAGCATATACAGACCTGTTATGTGCAGTTGGGGCGTACCCCATTTTATTTATTATTATATTCATATAATTCTTTATAATTTATTTCAGGATTTGTATATCTTCTTCGGGTTTGTGTTGCATTTTTATAATTTATTGACTTTTGTGGCAAAATTGAATACAGGCGACACATTGTTCACAATGATGTTTATATTGTGGTTTATTATCGTCCATTTCAATGTTTTTTACCGGACATACCTTTTCGCATATACCGCAACCTGTACAATCATTATTAACCGTAAAATCCTTATCCATATCTGATACTTTTTTTATGAAATCGTTATTAATAAATTTAAACATTTTTGTTAATTTATTTAAACTGTTGTTCTTTTTCATTTTTATCGAATTAATAATTGGAATAAGTTTTTCATTTGAACTTTTTGTAATCTCATTTATTTTTTCACTCATGTCATATGTAATCACATAATTTGAAAACATTTTTAATTTTTGTCCGTAGTTTAATTTTACACCATGCTTGTTAAGCAATAATTCATACAATTGATAAATTGCATTACCAGCAGATCCTCCATAAGTTGTAATTGAATAATAATATGCATTTTTATTGTTTCCCAAATTCACATTTTCAACAAATTCAATAACCTTTTTTGGTAATCCCCAAAAATAAGTTGGGTAAACAAAACCAATACTATCATATTGTTTTACAAAATTGAACGGCCTTGCCATTGAAACAATTTCACAATTTTTAAGTTCTTTTGAAATGTCTTTTGCAACCTTTAAACTATTTCCAGTTCCAGAAAAATATAGCACTACATTTTCCACAATGATCTCCTTGTATCTTACAATATATTGTATTTTTATAATTTTGTCAATGGATTTTTTTAATTTAAAAAATTTTAGCCCCAATTGCACATAACGTTCCGGCTGTATGCGACGGTTTGGCGGCCCGAATAGGGAAATGCGTAGCATTTCCAGGGCCGCCAAACTGTGGGTGGAGTGAGCCGTGGGAAGGAGCGTAGCGACTGATCTAGGCGAACGGAACCCTGGAGCCGCCGAATGGCGGCGGAACGCATACAGTCCTGATATACACCGCCAAATGATAACAACTAATCCCAAGCGGGATTTATATATATATCTTATTATACAATAACGATTTAGTCAACAAAAAAAATAATACCCGCATACACAGACTAATACCATTTGATACCCATTTATAAATTATATTGCTATCAGAAATGCTATCAGGTTTTACAAAAAATAATTCACGGCGCATTAACGGCGGTAAAAACGCCATATAACCCCCCGAAATAAAACCCTCCAAAACACGCGAAAACAGCCCTCTACTGCGTCGATACACCATTTGCCGTATCATTTCACCTTTTCGCTAAAACACCCCGCTTAAAACCCCGCTATTGCAAATTTTGATATTTAGCCTTAAAAAAAATCCGGCGGTTCAAAAAAACGCGCGGCGTAAAAATATTTTTTGTTAAAAAAATTCGACGCCGTTAATAAAAACGGCAACGCGGTTATTATAAACAGGCAACACCGATTAGACACATCAGATAAAAATAAAAGCTGTAACGAAACATTATATATGTTAGAAGCAGATAACCTATACGATACCCGCCACATCTCTCGTACAAGCGGCGGCGCAATACCGCGAAAAGCCCCGCCTTAGTAAAACGCCGTGATGAACAACCCGCTCCGCATTATCCAGAGCGCCCGCCGCAAGGATGCTCCGGCAGAAACAATCGCGGCGCCCGTGTGGCCGCTCCGCCGCCGTCCATGGCGGCTACGCTTAGACAGAATACCGCGTTATTTGCAGTTGGAGTCCGTTCCAACTGTACGCTCCGCGCTTACGCGCTCCGCCAAATAATCTGTAATCTGTATACGCTAATTTCGTGCGGAATTCAGGATGTAACATGGAAATAGAAAATATGTTTAGATAGGTAAGGCGGGGATTTAACGCTTGGGATTTGGAGGAGGACGCGCCGGCGACATGCGCTTTGACAAAGGAGTTTTACGCCGATTACTTTTCGCCGCCTTCTGCGTGGCGCTGACCCTTGCGGCGGTAACGGCGCGCGCGGAAGAAGACATCGCCGCGCTGCTGGCCGGGCGCCTTGAACAGGACAGCGCGCTTAAAACACGGGCCATAGAGCTGCGGCAGGCGGAACTGACCCATTCCGAGACAACCATTACAAACGGCTTCAGCGTCAAGCTGAACACAGGCGCGCTGCTTTTCCGCTTTGACGGGGAAGGGACATTCCAGGCCGAACCCACCATCACGCTGGAACTGCCGGCGGCAAACAACGCGGCGCTCACCGTCAGCGCCCCGCTGACAGCGGGCGGAGGAGCGGCAGCGGACACATCCAACACCACCTTCACGCTGTCCGCGGACATCACCGGCAACAGCCGGAAGAAGCGGACGGTGGAACTGCTACAGGCCGGGCGGGCGGTAACGGAGGCGAGGCGGGCGCTGCAAAAACGCGCGCTGGAAGTGGAAAAGGAATTTTACCAGGCGCTGCGCGGCCTCTATGAACAGGAAGCGGCGCTGTACACGAAGAATGAGACGCGCTGGACGGAGGAGCTTGAGTTCACGATGGTGAGGGCGCAGGGATACGACGAGAGCTCCGCCGCGTACCGGGCGGCGCGCATGGAGCTTGCGAAGGCCGAGCGGGAGGCGGCGGAGGCGGAACGGCGTCTGCGGCGGGATATAGCCGTTTTCGCGCGGGACTGCGGGAGGGAAAGCATGGACGCGCTGCCGCGAAGCGTGCCCGCGCCTTCCTCCGGCGGGCCGGAGGAAGGCGCGCCGGAGGGAGGCGGCCTCCTGTCGCTTGCCGGCTTCGACCGTTCCCGCTACACGGAGCTTGAGAGCGCCCGGTGGCGGCGCTACATCAACACCCTCTCCCGCGAGGCGGACGGCGAGCTAGGCGTCAGGCTTGAAGGCGGGGGGACGCTGAACAACACGGCCTTTCAAAGCGGGACGGATGGGGGGACGCACAGCCTGAACGCGGGCGCCTCACTGTCGTGGCGGGGGATTACGCTTTCAGGCGGGCTTGAGTTTCCGCTGGGCGGAGGCGGCGGCAGCCCGGCCCTCAAGCTGTCGGTGGGGCTGGACAGCGAAACGCTCGCGCTCGCCCCGCTCAAAAGGCGGCAGGACGCGCTTGCCGCCCAAAAGGAACTGATCGAGATCGAGAATTCCGGAAAAACCTGGGACGACCTGTTGGCCTCGACGGACAGGGAGCGTTCCGATCTGTTGTGGCAGCGGAGGGAACGGGCCGAACAGTTTGAGCTGTACGGCGAGCTTGAGGCTGATATGCTCATCTGGTTCGAGCAGGGCGTTATCCCTGAAAGCGAGTACCGCAGGGCCGAAGCGAACAGGGAGAACGCCCGGTACAACTGCCTGATCACGGATACCGATATGATTCTGTATCAAATTGAAATATCCCTGTACCTCATCATGGAATGACGGCGGGACGGTTGTAAGCGTATGAAGAAAAGCATAAAAAAAGCGATCATCGTGGTGTGCGCCGCCGCCGCGCTTTTAGCGGCGCTTGTGGTTGCGCGGCGCGTAAAGAACAGCTCAGGCGGCCTGGAGAGGACTTTCATCGTCCGCTCGGAAACGTACGAAAATGTTATAGAGATCGCCGGGAACGTGGCCGCCGCGCAGGAGCAGACCCTGCAAGCCGCCGGGGACGGCACGGTGACGGCAGTTTACGTGTCCGAGGGGGACATCGTGAAAAAGGGCGACCTCGTCCTTCAGCTTGACGACAGCGAGCAGCGTTACAACCTTGAAAAGCATGATTTTGACATGGAACAAAAACGGGTTACAGGCTCGAAGCGGGAACTGGCTTTGATGGAAAAGCAGCGGAATGTGCTGACGCAGAAGATACAGGACAGGACGATTACCGCCGCGTTCTCCGGCCTGATCGCCAGCTTTACCGCACAGGCCGGCGATTACCTTGAAGCGAAGGATAATGTCGGCGTGATTGTTGACAGAAGCTACCTGCACAGCACGGTTGAAATCGTGGAAACGGACGCGCCGAAACTGCGCGCCGGCCAAAAGGCGCGCCTCAACTTCCCCGCCTACCAGAACGGGGTTGTGGAGGGCTATCTGGACTCTTTCCCCGCAGTCGGCACAGTAACAAGCCGGGGGGCGGCGGTTGTCAACGCCAAGATAAAGATCGAAAACCCGCCGCCGGAAATCCTGCCGTACTATTCCTTTACGGGACGGATCGAGATAAGCCCTCCCGTCACCATGCTGCTGGTGGAACGGCAGGCCATTGGGTACGAAAACGGGAGGGCATTCGCTGAACGGCTGGGCGAGGGCGGCAAGAGCGAGCGGGTGTTTGTCAGCGTGGAGCCTTACGGGAACAGTTTTGTCAGCATAACGGACGGGCTGGGCGAGGGGGATGTGTTAAAAGCGCTACAGCCGGAGCCGGTTTCAGGGCGCGGCGGCTCAAGGCGCGCGCAGGGGGGGCCGCAGGGAGCGCCTCCTGGCGGCAGGGGCTCATCCGGCGGCGCGATGATGCCCAGGTTTGGCGGTTAAGGGGAGCGGGGGTCTGTGGGGGAGATTATCTGTCTAAGGGATGTGCGGCGCGAGTACAGGATGGGGCAGAATGTAGTTACCGCCCTTGACGGCGTTTCTTTCACGATAAACGAGGGGGAGTTTGTCTCGATCATGGGGCCGTCAGGCTCAGGCAAGACGACGTGCATGAACCTGATTGGCTGCCTTGACCGCCCGACTTCCGGGCTGGTGCGGATAGGCGGCGAAGACATCTCGCTGTTGAGCGACAGGGAGCTTGCCGTTCTGCGGAGCCGTACCTTGGGCTTTGTGTTTCAGCAGTACCACCTGATCCCGTCCATGACGGTGCTGGAAAACGTGATGCTCCCGCTCCGCTACCAGGGCGTAGAAAAGAGCCGGTGGAAGGAGCTTGCCGCCGGCGCCCTTGAACGGGTGTACCTGGGCGACAGGATGAACCATCTGCCGCACGAGCTTTCCGGCGGCCAAAACCAGCGGGCCGCCATTGCCAGAGCGGTGGTCGGCAGTCCCAAAATTATCCTCGCCGACGAGCCGACCGGCGCCCTCGATTCGCAAACCGGGAAAGCTGTCCTCTCTATCTTTTCCGACATCAACGCATCAGGTTCTACCGTCATCATCGTAACCCACGACCCGCTTGTCGGGGCGCAGGCCAAACGCCTCATAAAAATCCTTGACGGCAGGCAGGCAGGCCAGCCTGCACCGAACATACGCCAGTAGCTCAGGAGTCATCCTTGCGAGTCGTTAAGCGTGAAAGATAGCGGGTTACGCCCCTTCGCTAAGCCATGTAACAACGGCCTGGAGTTTGCGGTAAGCCAGCCGCCAGGCTGGCGGCGCAAACTCCGGAGACAACCGCGCAGCGGTTGTCCGTTGTCCTTGTCATTCGCCGAGCGTGAAAGCAAGCGGATTGGGCCTGGAGTTTGCGGTAAGCCAGCCGCCAGGCTGGTGGCGCAAACTCCGGAGACAACCGCGTAGCGGTTGTCCGTTGTCCTTGTCATTCGCCGAGCGTGAAAGCAAGCGGATTGGGCCTGGAGTTTGCGGTAAGCCAGCCGCCAGGCTGGCGGCGCAAACTCCGGAGACAACCGCAAAGCGGTTGTCCGTCGTCCTTGATATTCGTTAAGCGTGAAAGATAACGGGTTACACGCTTCAGTCCGGAGTTTGCGGTAAGCCAGCCGCCAGGCTGGCGGCGCAAACTCCGGAGACAACCGCAAAGCGGTTGTCCGTCGTCCTTGATATTCGCTGAGCGTGAAAGATAGCGGGTTATGCCCCTTCGCTAAGCCATGTAACAACGGCCTGGAGTTTGCGGAGACAACCGCAAAGCGGTTGCGTAGCAAACTCCGGAGACAACCGCAAAGCGGTTGTCCGTTGTCCTTGATATTCGCTGAGCGTGAAAGATAGCGGGTTACACGCTTCAGTCCGGAGTTTGCGGTAAGCCAGCCGCCAGGCTGGCGGCGCAAACTCCGGAGACAACCGCGTAGCGGTTGTCCAGTCGCTGAGCGTGAAAGATAGCGGGTTACGCTTGTGATCGACGAATGTTTCAACGAATTCCTTGACGATCCCCCGGCGCCGGCTACACCCTCAAAGTAGTTACGCAAAGTTCCGCGAAGGGCGGCGGCGCGCTGTTAAAGAACCTAAGGGAAATACACTCGGAGTTTGAGCTGACCGCCCAAGCGTAGCGGCCTCCCGATTAGGCTTGGATCGGCCTCCCGATCAGGCTTGGATCGGCCTCCCGATCAGGCTTGGATCGGCCTCCCGATC
>JAIRMP010000202.1 GCA_031258615.1 Spirochaetaceae bacterium
TTTATTTCCCAATGACGGCTATAAAACGGATACGGAATTTCAAAACGATTGTTTGATTTTCACGTTATTTCACGGCCAAAACCGCATATCTTGCGCGGACGGCGTAAACCACTGGATACATTTTACCGAACAGGAAGTAGACGCAAGAGAAAAATTTGATTCCAATTTTATGAGTAAGTATATCAAGGGAAAAACGTTTAGCAATGAGGCAGATTCCGTATTAAAAGCTGGTTTGGAATTGTGGAAATATTACCACGCGAAAACCAAAGGTAACAATACCGTCTCCGTAAACGCTTCTTTCTACAACATTCGGGAATATTTTCAAGGACGTTCATCTAACGGCAAAATGAACAATAAATCCACAGACGAAACATACAACAAAATAATTAAAACATTACGGAATAATGTAAAACTATTAGCACAAAAAATAGAACCTAAAATTTATGAATACGGGTTTTTGAAATGAGCTATTCCGTCAGGCCCTGATCGCCTTCTCCGCGTCCGCCAGATCGGCGTCATAGTTGATGTTAAAGAAGAGGCTGCCGGCGTCCGGGAACTGTTTTAGCTCATCCGGCTCGACAACACAAAGACGCAGGTTTTTTAGCGCCGGCAGCACCTTGTAAACGCCGCTCTCCAGCGCGTCCCGGACAGCGCCTACGCAGGATTTTCCCCACAGCGCGTTGAACGGTTCAAGAAAGGCCCCGTTCCGCGCGACACAGGCGTCGAAGGGGCCGCCGCGTTCAATTTTATTTTTTATAAAGGCGATGTAGGCGGGCGATACGAAAGGCATATCGCAGGCAATAACGTACAGATATTCACTGCCGCATCTCCGCAGTCCCTGGTATATGCCGGCAAGCGGCCCCGCGCCCAGTTCGTCAGGCAGCACGGTCACATTTTCACACTCAAATCCGTTGTTTGACGAAACGATGATTTCATCAAAAATGCCGCGCAACCGTTTTACCAGACCCGTCATCACGCTGCCGCCGTTCAGTACAAGCTTCTTTTTGTCGTAACCCATGCGCGTACCCTTCCCGCCGGCAAGTATCAACGCGCTGCCAAAGACCGGATTTCCATGCGTCTGTCCCATAACAATCACGTAAAATGACGAGGGTGGCCGCCGCGCTTGGAGCGAAAAATCTCTACCCGGCGCGGGCCGCCGCCCTGAAAAAACTACGCGGCAAAGTCTTCAGAGCGCTTCCTTCCCGCCCTGAACGCCTCAATGTTGAGGGCAGGCTCGCGTTCAGCGAAAAGCTCCGCTATCGCGTCCTCCAGAACTTCGGGTTTAACGGGCAGGAAGGGCGAGGCTGCCCCGACAATCACCATATTTACCGCGCGGGCCAGCCCCGCCTCCTTTGCCAACGCGCCGGCGTCAACCAGGCGGAAACGGGGAAGCGACCGCACCGCGCCGTAAACATCGTCGAGCGGCGGGTAATCGCGTATGTTAAGGACAGGCGCCGAAGCGCTCACCAGCGCGCCTTCCGGCGAAAGCCAGTCCGTGTAACGCAAACCCTCAAGCGGCTCCATCGAGATAACAAGGGCGGCCCGGCCTTTCGGCACAAGATCGGAGTGTATCGCCCCGGCGCTTATACGCAGATGTGAAAGCACTGCCCCACCCCGCTGCGCCATCCCGTGCACCTCGCTCTGCCGCGCGGCAAGCCCCGCCTTCACCGCGGCGGAAGCTATCACAGCCGCGATGGAAAGCACCCCCTGCCCGCCAACTCCCGCCAAAATCATATCCATCTTCATATTCAAATCCTCACGATAAATCCATAGTAAACGGGGGCGCAATTTCCCAAACCGTTTTCGGCACATCGCGCAAGCCGCTATCGCGACTTGCGGCGTATGCTTTCAAGACACTCACGCCTGAATACCACCACGGAAAGCCCGCGGTACTCTATCTCGGCGGCAAGACGCGCCGCGTTTGCTTCCAGGTTTTTGGGCAGCGGCTCAAGCTCAACAATATGGGCGTCCTCGACACCGAGGCCGAGGAGGAGCGGACGGAGCCGCGCCGAAGGCAGCGCCGTCACCTGGCAGCCGGTCATCGCCACGGTAGAATTGTCAAGGATCACGACCGTTACCGGCGCGTTGAAGGAAACAGCGTCTACCATAGCCGTCAGACCGGAGTGAAGGAAGGTTGAGTCTCCTATCACGGCGACCGCCGCCCTGATCCCGGCCTCCGCCGCGCCCCGCGCCATGCTTATCGAAGCGCCCATGCAGACAATCGACTCAATCGCCGAATGAGGCGGCGAAGCGCCGAGCGAATAGCAGCCTATGTCGGAGAGGACAGCCCTTTCCTCCGCGCCGTAACCGGCCATCGCCGCGTTGATCGCCGCGTAACTGTCCGCGTGCGGACAACCCTTGCATAACTGGGGCGGACGGGCAGGCAGCTTTAGGCCTACAGGCGGAACGCCCCGCGCGGGCGGCAGACCGAGCGCGGGACGCACATTGTCCGGGTCAAGCTCCCCGGTACGCGGCAGTTTCCCGTTCAGTTTACCGTCAATCTCAACCGCGGACGGCAGAAGCCCGCGCAGCTTAGCCTCGATAAAGGGCTGCCCCTCCTCTATAACGAGAATCCTTTTCGCGTTTTCGCAGAGCTTCCGTATTGAATCGACCGGAAGCGGGTAGGCCGCTATGTGAAGCCGCGCCGGCGGCGGCGCTCCGCGCTCCGCTTTCGCCTTTTCCTCAAGCTCCGCAAGGTTTTCATCGTAGTAGTTGCCGCCCAAACCGGCGGTGATCACGGCAAAAGAGGCGTCGCGTCCTGAGATCTCAAGTTTATTCGCGCCGTGCGCCTCGGACCATTCCAACAGGGATGAGTTTTTTTCGATTAACGAGGCATAGTTCCGGCGGGCGAGGGCTGGCAGCAGCATCCATTCGCTGGAGTCGCGCACGCGTTCCGGCAGGGCGGACGGGAGCGGGGGACTGGTCTCTATAGCGGAACGGGCATGGGAAAGCCGCGTAACAAGCCTGAGGAGAACGGGAATGTGGTACCGCTCGGACAACTCAAACGCTTCCCGCGCCATATCGTACGCTTCCTGCTGACTGCGGGGCTCAAGACAGGGCGTGAGCGCGAAGTCGGCATAAAAACGCGAATCCTGCTCGTTCTGGGAACTGTGCATCCCCGGATCGTCCGCGACCGCGATCACCAGACCGCCCTTTATCCCCAACAGCGCCCCGTTGATGAACGGGTCCGCAGCCACGTTAAGCCCGACGTGTTTCATAGTTACCAGCGCGCGCCGCCCGGCGAAGGAGGCGCCCAGCGCCCCCTCCAGCGCCGTCTTTTCGTTCACGCACCAGCGCGCCACGGGCTTACCGCCGCGCTCAAACCTGTCGAGCAGGAATTCCATTATCTCTGTCGACGGCGTCCCCGGATAGCCGTAACAGGCAAAAAGCCCCGCGTCCAGCGCCCCTAGCGCCAGCGCCTCGTCCCCTAAAACTATTGTTCGCATACACAACTGTAACACAACGATTAGGCGGTTAGCAATGCATGAAAGCGGTGTTACAGAATGAACGCATAGAATCGCCTGCCGCCTGACCGCTCCGTCGCGGAAACGTGGCTGCTGCCCCCCCCCCCCCCCGCGGAATTAAAAAAAGCTGCCATTACTGGCGTTGATCTTGATACAAAAGCGTTACTTGACCACGGTTTAACCGCCAAACTTGCGGTTGGGTACAAGTTCTAGCCGGACGGTCGGCTTGTGGGTTTTCTCTGACGGCATGGCGGAAAAGATTTTCCGCCATGCCGTTGTTTTCTGCTCACAAACATCCTGTTTGTTCGCTCCGGGCCGTGGCTCAGTCCTGGCGGCGCCATCCGTGGCGCCTATTCCTCCCACAGGTCGGCGGACTGAACCTTTCGATTCCCCTTTTCTACCGGATAAATATTGAATCAGCCAAGGAGGGGAATCGAACCCCTGACCTGCGCATTACGAGTGCGCTGCTCTGCCGACTGAGCCACCTTGGCATTTGATTCACTATAACGACCCTGCTTCAGTTTTGCAATACGTACTTACGAGCGTAGTTTGCCCCATAAAAAAGTCGCCGAAAAGAGCCCATACCTCACATTGAAACGTCAACTTATTGACGCTGTTACCAAAATTATTATGAGGATGCCGAAACCTCTGCTCCGCCCCACCCCACTCCACCGGTCGGAGCCGCTGAAACCGCGCCGCCGCCGATTCGCCGGATTTATCAAAAGGCTATTTTTCAACGTGGACAAATTCAGCGATTTAGGCTAATTCTTTCCCGATCAGTTGATAGATAATTTCCGCCGGTGTTTTCTTTAACGATAGACACCAAGTGATGACGCGGGATGGACCGGTTGTGGTTTTTGCGGCGTGTTACCTGACGGACGCTATTCTGGACAGTTTCATTACTTCCCGCAGAATGGTATTGATACGGGATTGATAATCCTTTCCTATCCACGCCGCTACATCACTGTCCAGGTCTATTTCCATCCGGTTCCGTTTTTTAGCGGGCTTGAGTTTTTCCGCCAAAACGAACCCGGAAAAATCATTTACTTCGGGAATATCCGAATAGTCGATATCTTCATCGGACATAGCCGCAACCTTTGTCCGTTCTTCCTGAGTCACTTCCGGTAAATTATCAAGGTCATACCTAACCATAGTCATAGGCTTTTCTCTCCCGTTTGTTGGCTTTTCTTGCCGTAATAATTCTTATTTCATCCTCGTTAGATTCGGTTTCCACCACGAATACTACAACTTCGTCATCAGTTTTCCCGATATGTATATAGCGGTCTTCCTCGCTGCTGTGGATAACATCGTAACAAACAAGCCGGTGGTCATCATGAAAAACCTCTGCCGCATAGGAAAAACTGATGTTATGTTTTCTGATATTTTCTTTCTCTTTATCCAAATCCCAAGTTACATTCATATCAGAATTTCTATGTTTATCAGTGTAATCCCAAAAGCCACCCTTGTCAATACGTCGTAGTTCGGGGTGTTGTAGTTCGGGGCGGCAACCGCGGAGCGGTTTAGCAAAAGCTGCGCCGTTGCCTTGGAGTTTGCCAAGGACGCTGGCTTACCGCAAACTCCTATCGTTGTTTTGGGGGGGTGGGCGTGCGGACGCGGAGAAAGCAGCGGGAGACAAGCATGAAACGGCATATCGCCGGTATACCGCAAGCAAGCGCGCCTGTTTAGGCAGCGTCTGTTTGCGGCGGCGAGCGAACAGAAGTTCACTTTATCGTGAACAGAGCGCCATCGCTACGGCCAAAGATTTCGCTTTCGTACATACATTCCGCCTGTACGGGGGGAGTTGGGTACACGCCGCGCCGCGCCGCCCGGAACAAAAAGTTTACGGTTGTTTCGCCCTTTTCAAAACTGTCCCAAAAGTACTGAATCTCGTTGTCAAAGACCGCCTCGTTGCTGATAGCGTGTCCAGCCGAAGATCGGTTTTGGCCTGCCATATCCTCGGCGGCGGAGCTTGTTGTAACAAAGCGGGAGTCAAGGATTTCCGCGCCGCTTGGAACGGGGGCGCGTAACGCGAGGTAGGTCCTGTCGCGCCCGCTCGATACGCGCAGTTCCGCGCGGTAGAGCTTGCCGCTTTCAAGGAGATTCCCTTTTACCGCCTCGCCGCTTTCAAAGTCATAGACCGTTTGAAACACGCCTATCCCCTCGTCGCGCCGGCCCTGCATCTCGGCGGGCAGCGCGTAGCTTAACGCCGCCGTCCAGTAGACGCCGCCCGTCCCGCGCCTTGTTACCTTGAAAGGCAGCGTCGAATCGCGCCGGAGCGCGGCAAGCGGAAAGTCCTTGAAGCGAAAGGTTTCCGTTACCGGCTTCGCGTCAAGCCCCTTAAAACTCCCCGCCAAAAGTTCACGTCCGTCCAGCGCCGCCGCGCCTGTAACATTAGTTTTGTCAAGATTTTCGCTCTGTATCAGCCTGTCAACGGCGGCAAGCACACGCACGGTAACAGCCGTATTGTTCCAGTACCCTCCTGCCTGTTTACTCGACAGCAGCGAGTACAAAAGGCGCGTGTTGATGTCATCGCCCGGATACTGGTCAACAAAAAATTGCAGGGCAAGGGCAAGCTGTTCCGTTTTGCCGCCATAGTACGCATAGGCATCCTCCTCACCGCTTAAATCGACGCCGCGCGCGGTGGGGCGCATCAAGGCGCGGAGCGCGCGCGCCGCGGCGGACGCTATATCGGCGCGCGATATGGCGCGGGCCGTCATGCCGGCAAACGCCAGCGCGGCGGGATTGTCCCTGTTGGCGGCGGTAAGCTCCGATACGCGCGCCGCGTCAACGGGCTTCTTTAACAGCGAGAAAACGTACAGCATATAGGATTGCAGGTACATACCCCGCCTGTACGACGCGAAATAACGGCCTCCCGTCTCCGCCTCGGTTTTGAGGCGCGAATTTTCACGGTACAGTTTGTGGTATTCGCTATAGAGGTAATTGTACAGCCTATCCGCGCTGAGGGCCGGAGGTAAGGCTATGTTTTTTTCCTCCGCGACGGCCAGTATATGCGCGATACGGAGCGACACGTAAGGGTCAGACACAATGCCCGAAGGCCAGTACGGAACCCCCCCGTCCGGGCGCTGAACCTGTGCCCACGACGCTATTTCTTTTCGCGCCGCCTTTTTCGGGTCGGAAACCTCGCTTGCAAGGTTAAGCGCGTCAATGTATTCGCCGAATATCACGAGCGGCAGCACCGCCCCGCTCCGCTGTTCCATGCAGCCATACGGGTAATGGAATAGGTAATCCACAGCCGCTCCCAACAGGGACAGGCGCGTAGCGTCCAGCGTTACCGCCAGGCTCCCCTCGCCATCATCCGCAAAACCGGGTATTATCACCGCCGAAGATTCCTCTGATCCTTCCGTAAGCGAGCCAGTCGTAACAACGGTTTCCGTTATGTACGGCTTCTCTATTATCACGCTCTGAACAAGTCTTTCGTTCAAAACGCCGGAATTTACCGTGTATACAAGGTTTATTTCGCCCCGCCTCTCCGCGGCCACGTCAAAGTACACAACAGCGTTCCCTCCCGCCTTCACCGTTATAGTGTGTTCCGCGGGCCCGTCTATGAAGGCCGCGCCCTTTAGTATCACCATGCCGCTCTCGTCGTTATCGCCAGCGGCCTCCTCTACAGAGGCGGAAACGCTTACCTTGTGCGGCGTCGAATCGAGGTTTGTTATCAGCACGCCCGCCTCCGCCGTGTCCCGTTCACGGAGTCTGCGCGGCTGCACCTGGCTCACGTTTACCACGTTCCTCGCGGCGATTTCAGTTTCCTTTAACGAAAACAGATCCCCGCGCACGCCGAACACGGTTATGCGGTACGTTGTCAGAGTGTCCGGCAGCTTGAACGTACACCGCGCCTTCCCGTCTTTGTCCGTCAGCAGGAAGGGCTCAAAAACGGCTGTCGGGTTAAAGTCCTTCCGCTCTTCAAGTTTGTCCCCCGCGTCCCCGCCGTACAGATTCTTCACGCTGTAAGTAACCGGGTCCATCAGCATTGCCCGCGAGTCGCCGCCCCGGACGCCAAGCGGAAAGAGCCCTTCGTCATAGAAGTAAGAAATTGGATCGGGCACGTGATAGTCGATGAGGTCCAGCACGCCACGGTCAACCGCCATCAGCGAGAGCTCCGCGTTGGGGAGCGGAACGCCGTCCCGCTCGGCGGTCAGCGTCAGCGTAACTTCCTCGCCAGGCCGGAACACCTTCTTCCCGCCCTCAACATTCACCGAGAACGCGCGGACACGCGGGTTCACAAAGAGCTTTACAACGCCGTAATAGCCCTTAGGTTTGTCCAAATCCGGCATCCCGTAGCTGTGAACGGGCGGCCCTGAGCGCGTGGAATAGGAGGAAACGGACAGGTAAACCACCGGCACAAAGTTACGGGCGATGGGCACGCTTATCACGGAAACGGCCTCGTCAAAGACGCGCGTCTCCTCGGTAAAAATCCCTTCCCGCTCAACCGTGATCAGGTAGCGGCCCGCCGGCAGCGGGCTTTGCAGCAAAACCTCCGCCGTGTCTCCCGGGTTGTACACCGCTTTGTCCGGCACAAGGTTTACTTCGTTGGCGTTGTTCCTGTTCCAGTACGAAAAGTTTGAGCCGGTAACGTAGAACTGGTACTCGGTTATGACCTTCCGGCCTTCGCGGTCAAAGCCGCTCAAGCGCAGTGTATAAAAGCCGGACTTTGAAGGCTTTACCTTTACGCTGCCGGAGGTTTTTATCGCGGTCTTTTCCGCGCTGTCGATCACTTCCGTCCGCTCGTAGTTGTCGTAAACATAGTTGTTTACGCCGCGCTGCTGTACGCGCTTCCATTCCTCGCGGACAAGCTCAACGCCAAGGAGGCCGGAATTTTCGCCGCTGTGGAGGAACTGGGAGCTGCCGGCAAGTTTTCTGCCGGAAGGGTTTACCGTTATGTAGTTGAACGAAAGCTCCTCGCCGGCCTTTGCGAAACCGCCTCTGGAAGGACGCTCTATCCCGATATAGTAGAGCGCGGGGTGAACGGTTACCGATTGGGAGGCCGATATTTGCTGATTGCTGACGTCCGTAACATCGGCCCCGACGGAATAGAGGTAGGCCGCGCCCGGAACGGAATCCGTCAAGGTTTTTTGGGTAAGGGCGGCCTTCCCGTCCGCGGACAGCAGCCCGTTCGAGGAGGCGATGTAGCGTTTTCCATCGTAAACATTGCGCGGCCCAAAAACAAAATTCTTTGTCTCCGCCGTATCGGGGTAGAAGCCGCTTGTCTGGCGGTACCACGAGGCCCGCCATTCCGCCCCTGAAAGATTCCCGCCTGACAGGTACGAGGCTTCCAGCGTCAGGTTTATCTCGTCCCCCGATATTACGTCCACCGCAGGCGGAGCGATTGAAGCCTGAAACCTCAAGCGTTCAAAGTACGCTACCGTTACCGGTATGTCGGCGCATACGGCCCCGCCGCCCCTGGAGTACCGGAGGCGGTATTCACCCGGCGTCAACTCTTCGTCCAGCTTGATTGCGCCGTAATAGCCGCCTGATTCGCTTGTTACGCCGTCCATGGCCGCGACGGTTTCCCCCTGATACCCGCTTTTCACGAGAGTCACGGTGTAGTCCCCGTTGTACACCGCGTACATCCCCAGCACTAGCGATCTGTCGACGCCCCGGAACGTAAGCGTTTCGCCGGGTTTGTAAAGCCCCCGATCGGAAAACATGAACGTTACAGGCCGCACCCGCTCTGAGTCTTCCGGGTCCATCCAGTCAACGCCGAAGCGCCATATATTGTGCGAGGAGGGCTGGAACACGGCGCGGTCGCCGTCCTTTTCCGCAAGCACGAAAGGAGATGATCTCCCGAAATCCCGTGATCTTTCCATGTTTCTTAACGCGCCGGCGGGCATAGCGAGGACGGCAAGCCCGTCTTTGTCCGTGAGCGCCTCCGCAAAGCTTTCGGCGCGGGAAATGTCTTCCGGGTCTTTCACGACGCCTGGCGCTATCAGGCTGACGGTTGCGCCCTCCACGGCCTCCCCCGTGGAAAGGGACGTTACCATCACGACGGCCTTGTTGAAGCCGTAACGGACGGTGAGCCCCAGATCCGTCACCTGCAAGGTGAGCTGATTCTTTTCGGTATAGGTTTTTTGTTTTCCCGTTTCCGGGTCAACGCCCCGTTGAAGAAGGGAAAGCTCAGCGTTAAACGAAACGAACCCCTTCCCCTCCGCGTTCAGGTAAGGACGGAGGTCGATCTCTTCAAAGTAACGGTAATTTTTATCAAAGTTTTGCAGGTAGGTCTTCTGTCGTTTTTGAGAGGCGGCGCTCCATGGGTTGTTTTTTTGTTCAAGATCATAGTACGAGTCCGCCGTGATGTTTTTATACTCAAACAAAAAGCGCGGTTCAAACTGCGCTTCGAGCATACTGTCGCCCCAATCCAAAAAAGTGGCCGACCCCACAGGCTGCGGGCGTGGCGGCATCGTAATCTCCGTTTCGTAACGTTTAGGTAGATGCCTGCCGTACACATCCTCAACACCCGTATCGACAATAATTTTAAATTTTTGGCCAAAATCAAGCGAAAGGTTCGAGAGCCGCGCTGTGTTACCCCAGACTTCGATATTGTCCGCCGTAAGCGGCATCCGGGGTTCCGTGCGGATCGCGCCAAGCGCCGTCCCCTCGTTAAGGCCGGCGGAGAATTCAATGTCAAGCAGGTTGAAATACTTCCCCCAGGGTGACAGCCGCTTAACTCCCGTCACGGCAAAGGGGCCGGGCGTCCTGAATGAGATCTGCTGGTCAGCCGCCGTCCCCAGCGTCCCGCCCTCTGACTTAGCGCCCTCCTTCAGCGTAACCGTTACCAGCGTATCGAATTCAACTTCGCCGGGCAGGGACGCCAGCACACGGCTCCCGTCAACCTGGGTCAGGTTGAATGTTTTTTCCCCGCCGGCCCCGCTCGTTATCGTTATGTATTCCTTTATATCGCCTGGGTTGACCGGGTAGTTAAAGGTTATCGTGAGCTCTTTCGCGGCGGCGGGCGGCACGGCGTCATTCGAGAAGCGAAAGCCCGTTTTCTTCCTGAATTCGAGCCCCGGCTCGACAGACTTCATGGCCAGCCGCTCCGTCTCAAACGTAAAGCTCCTCTGTCCTTCTATCCTGATTCCGTAAATCGACTCCGCCTCCGGCGATACGCTGACAGTGTAAGTCTGCTGGCTGGCGCACGGCTCGTCCCCCTCAAAGCTGAGGAAGGACGCGCCGTACCAGCGGAAGCTGCCTTTGAGCGGCGGCTCTATGCTGACAAGGGGGGAGGAGGCCGACGGCTCTCCGAGCGCGGCAAGCGGAACCATGGGCTGGGAAAATATCACGTATATGGAAGGCCGCCTGACGGCGGACGACAGGAACTTCCCCGGCCCCCAGTCGACAACGGTGAGCGGCCCCGCACCCACCAGTGGGTTTAACATCCGCTCCGCGGTAGCGTCCCGAAAGCCCCCCTGGAGTTTTGGATCAAGCCGCGGGCTTGCCGCCTCCCCCTCCGTGCTGTATGCCGTCCGGTAATCGCTCAGCTTGCGTAGCCCCGGAATTACTTCCACCGCTTCCACGGCAGCCGCCGTGGAAGCGCCCGCCCGCGCCGCGGAGTCCAGCGTTTCGGCCTCCTGCGGGGGCTCCGGCCTTTCGCCCCGGTAATCCAGCGTGAAGGCCAGCCTTACAGCCTCGTCATTCGCGTAGCCAAAGCCGGCCTCCTCCCCGTCCTTCGCAAGGACAAGGAGATTTTCGGCGGGCAGCTCTCCGGGCCGGGCTTCCGCGCCGGCGTCCTTCTTGCAGGCAAAAAAAGCCGCGCAAACCAGCAACGCGGCGGCGGCAGGCCAGCCTGCACCGAAAATACGCGGGTAGTTTCGTTGATGTCCGTGAATTTCACCAGGTAGTGATTGCCTTTTAACAAGAAGGATATCTCGGCATATTCTCATAGTTTCCTTGTCCAGGAAGTCATTACTTGACCACAAAGAAATGGTAGCATGGTTGGTAAAAACGTACAAGCCCGACAGCGGGGCAGGCCAGCCCGCCCCGAACATACACGGGTAGCGAAATCATTGTCCTTGCACTAGCCCTTTCCTTCGCGTCCTTTGCGGTTTATCTTCAGGCTTGCCAAAAGGTGTCAGTCACCTTTTTGAAAAAATTCGCCTCCAGCCTGAAAAATTCGCTAAAAGTACACAAAAAAATTTTCCTGTGATAGGCTGGTTTTGATACCTGAGGGAAGAGGCGCCACCGGAACAACCGCGGCGCGGTTGTTCCGGTGGTGACGGAGTTTGGCAAGCTCAAGCCTACGGCTTGAGCCGCAAACTCCGGGGTGGGAAGCCCCCGCTATAGCGTAACTGTGATTGGGCAAACGCCCATAAGTCAGGGCTATTGGGTAGACGACAGGGCGGCTTCAGCTTTGCCCCGTGACGAATACTGTATTGGTTCGCTGTAAACCGGAGGTTTTCATGTTTACTATAGCCGTAAACCGGCTCTTTACAATTTTTTGTTTTCTCATCCAAAGGGGCTTCTCCTCCCCGTTCATTCTATATATATCTGACACCCACAGCCTAACTCCCCGGACAACAAGGGCTTTCTCCAAGCGCCAGCCATTAACTATTAACTATTCACTATTCACTATTAACTCGATTTACCAGCGGCCCGCAAGGACGACTCGCGGCCCCAGCCTACCGTCATTTCCAGGAGCGCAGCGACGTGGCAATCCATGCCGGGCAGCCCGGCGAACAGGGTGGAGTTTGCTACGCAAACTCCTACGGCAACCGCTCCGCGGTTGCCGCGATTGCTTCGCACCCTGCGGGCGCTCGCAATGACAGTGTCACACCAACGGCAGGAACCCGTCGAGCAGGGTGGAGTTTGCCAAAGCAGGCGCGTAGCGCTGCGACGCAAACTCCTA
>JAIRMP010000214.1 GCA_031258615.1 Spirochaetaceae bacterium
AAAGACCTGGGCTTAAAAGAAGGCAAAGACCTGGGCTTAAAAGAAGGCAAAGACCTGGGCTTAAAAGAAGGCAAAGACCTGGGCTTAAAAGAAGGCAAAGACCTGGGCTTAAAAGAAGCCGCGCGAAAAATGAAAAGTCTGAATATGCCTCCCGAACAGATTAGCGAATGTACAGGTCTTTCTCCGGATGAAATATTAAAACTGTAGCCCCCCCCCCCCCCCAGGACAGGCGAAAAGGACAAACAAAACTCCCGGCAAGCCGGGAGTTTTGTTTTAACGCACCCTTTACACCACATCGAACACACTTTGCAAGCCGGTAAAGATGGGCGGGCCGCAAGGCGCTTGGACAACCGCTACGCGGTTGTCTCCGCAAACTCCAGGCCTAAGCGCGTAACCCGCCTGCCTGCCTGCGGCGCAGGCAAGCCCTCTTTCACGCTCAGTGTGCAAGCCTACGGCTGGACAACCGCTGCGCGTTGAGCTCCGGAGTTTGCGCCGCCGCAAGGCGGCTTACCGCAAACTCCACCCTCTTCGTAGAGCGGCTCGCAAGGACAACGGGTCAGCTACTGGCGTATGTTTGGTGCAGGCTGGCCTGCCCTTGTGGGGGCGGGGGCGGGGTGGTAGAATGGGGTATGTCATGGCGATTGGGGATATGCATTACAATTATGTTTTTCCGGGCGATGGTACTGCCGGCGCAGGACGAAAATCCGGCGGAAGGCGGCGAAAACGGCGCCGGAAAAGACTTTTTTTTATTTCCGGTGCATATTCCGCTGCAAACGGCGGCGGGCGGGCGGATAGGATGGCGGCCTGACTGGCCGGTGAACATACCCGTTGACGCTTTCATTATTTTTAATGATGACGGGGCGCGCCGTGTTTCCGCGCTGACGCTGGAAAACGGCGAAACCAGGCTGACGGCGCGCCGCGGACTATCGGGCGGCCTGTCAGAATTCCCCGTCTTCTTGAACGGCGATTTTTACCAATTCAGCGCAAAGATTGATTCGGCGGGAAAGATACGCGGCTTCACGGTGGACGGCGAAAACCCGCAGGAAATCGAGTTTCTGGCCTTTGAAAATCCGGGAGACGAACCCACCCTTGCCCGCATACATCAGGGCGAATCGTGGTTTTTCGCCTCTATCATGCATAGTGACGCGCTGATACTTGAAACCTGGTACGATGCCGGCGGAAACCCGCTTGCCGTTTTTACCACGGAACTTGACGGAAGCGGCGCGGTCCGGCGTCCGGTGTCGTACAGGAGCGTGTTTCAGGCCGTAGCCGGCGGGGAGGAGGATGCCATCAACCCCGAAAACGGGGCGGGAGCATCCACCGCGGTTCCTGTAGTGAGCGGGAGCCGCCTGTACTTCGACAGCATGGCGAACACCACGCTGATCGACACGGACGGGAATGTCTGCGAAGCCCTGTACAACGGCTCAGATCCCCGTTACTGGAAACAGCCGGATGGAGGCCGGATCGCGTTACAGTGGGACGAAACCGGCTGTCTTGTAAGGATGGCGGGTACGACCGGGGACGGTCAGCCGCTGGATTACCGCTACCAGTACAAGTTTGACGGGCAGGGAGCGTGGACGGAACGGCTGGAAGTACGCATGACGCCTGAACTGGACGTGCTGATACCCGTCCCGGGAGATTCCTTCCGGCGCACGATAGAGTACCGTTAGCGGCATGGACAAGGAAACAGGAAGCTGGAGGGGCGCCCTCTACCAAAAGACATTTGACGACGAATACCGCGGCCTCCGGCGCCGCTGCGCGTCCGGCAAGAGCTGCGATACGGACGATTTGCGTGGTATGCTCAAGTATCTTTACGAGATGGAGGGGTCAGACTGGCTTGGGCGCGGCGAGGTGCAGAACATTACGCTTGCCGCAACGATTGCCGCGTATGAAAGTTTTATTCGCCGTGAGGGCTGCTCCCCCGCACCCGGCGAGGTACATGAAAAAGTTGAGGATAAGAGGTTTTAAGTGAATAACAGACTCCATGAATTTTTGAAACGCTACGGTGAGCTAAGCAAGTTAATAGAAGACCCGACCCTGATAAAGGATCAGGCTCGGTACCGTGAAACGATGAAGGAGTATGCTCACCTTGCCGAAATTGCCGGTCTCCAGAGCGAGATAGAAAAACTTGCCGCGCAGATTGCCGAAGCAAAGGAGATTGTTCAGCAAGAAGACGGCGACATGAAGGAGCTTGCAAAAGAAGAATTGGCCGATCTTGAAACACGTTTGGGCAAGGCTCTGGAAAAACAAAAGCTGCTGTTGATACCGGAAGACCCGCTGGACGGGAAAAATATCATTATGGAGATAAGGGCAGGCACGGGCGGGGATGAGGCGGCGCTGTTTGTCGCCGATCTGTTTCGTATGTACTCGCGTTTTGCCGAAACAAAGGGCTGGAAGTTTGAAATAATGAACATTAACGAAACGGGGCTGGGTGGCTTCAAAGAGATTATTTTTTCGATAAGCGGGAACAATGTGTACGAGAACCTTCGTTACGAATCGGGAGCGCACCGCGTGCAGCGTGTCCCGGTAACCGAGTCCTCAGGACGCATCCACACGTCCGCCGTTACGGTGGCCGTGCTGCCTGAAGCGGACGAAACCGAGATAGACATTAAACAGGACGATTTGCGCATAGACGTGATGCGGGCGAGCGGGCCGGGCGGCCAGTGTGTAAACACGACGGACAGCGCGGTGCGTATAACACACCTGCCGTCCGGCCTATCTGTCCACTGCCAGGATGAAAAGAGCCAGATAAAGAACAGGGCCAAAGCGATGCGTATACTCCGGGCTCGTGTCTTCGAGATGGAGGACGCGAAAGTTCATGCGGAGCGTTCCGAAACGCGGAAGAATCAGATCGGCAGAGGCGACCGCTCCGAGCGTATCCGCACCTACAACTTTCCTCAAAACCGCCTGACCGACCACAGGATAAACCTTACGCTTTACAAACTCGATCTAATCATGCAAGGGAACGCCGCGGAACTGTTTGACGCGCTAAAACTCTCCGCCCGCGTACTTCAGTAGCCGGCTCAACGCTTCGCGTTGATCTCACAATGACGGACCCCCCCCCCCCCCCACAACAACGGTAGGAGTTTGCGGTAAGCAATCGCGTAGCGATTGTGGCGCAAACTCCTATGGCAAGCGCGAAGCGCTTGCCACATTCTTTACCAAAACCCAGTGCCCCGGTATACTGTTACTATAAACTGCCAAGCGGCATTAAGAAGGAGCGGGTTATGCCTACAATCAAAAACGTACCGAAAAAGGGTGCAAGGGTGTATGCCAGAAAAAAGGCAAAAAAAGTAACGTTAGACGACGTATG
>JAIRMP010000227.1 GCA_031258615.1 Spirochaetaceae bacterium
TTGCCGTGCAGATAGAGAACGAAGGAAAGAAAGGCCCGTGGGGGCCGCTGGTAAGCGCGCTGATCCCATAACCACGGTATTACCCGCGGTTGCGGTTAATATACAAACATTTTGTCGGCAGGACGTAAAAACCGCAAGGAGTGGAAATTATGGCGGATGACGTAATACTGAGTTTTATGGCGTGTCCATCCTGTTCCGGATGCGATTATTACAAAAGCGCCAACCCACATAAATACACCTCGTGATATTCAAGAAAGTTTGCGCATCTCTATTGCTCTTTTGCAAAATCTGACTCGCTTAAAAGCATTGTCTTTCCCAAAAACCTGAAGGTAGTAGCGCTCGCCAAACCGAGCCCCTCCGGTGCGGTATACCTTTCCCAAAAAGATTTGATCTGGTAGGTTTGAACAATGCGAATCGGTGATGTACTCATCAGAGGGGCGGGGCCGGCGGGCCGTTCGGCGGCGCAGTACGGCGCGCGCGCCGCGTTGCGCGTCCTTGTGCATGAAATGGCGTCCGTGGGCGGTCAGTTGCTGAACATAGACAGGCTGGAAAACTATCCGGGCTGCGGCGCGGATAGCGGGGCGGCCCTCGCCGAGGTTATGCGCGCGCAGGCGCTGGAGGCCGGCGCGGAATTTGCCGCCGGAAATGCCCTGAGTCTCGCCGAAAACGGGGCGGGCGGCTTTACGGTTGGCCTTGACGACTACGGCGGCGGGCTGGAGTCAGCCAGCCTGATACAGGCGGGCGCCGTGCTAATCGCGTCCGGCGCTGATAGGAAGACCATTGGCGTACCCGGAGAGGCGGAACTGTACGGGCGCGGCGTGTCTTACTGCGCCGCCTGCGATGGCCCGTTTTTCAAAAACAAGAAGATTTTTGTCGTCGGAGGGGGGGACGCCGCCTGCGACGAGGCGCGTTTCCTTGCCCGCGTCAGCCCAAACGTTCACCTGGTGCACAGGCGTTCCGTTTTCAGGGCGCAAAGCGCGGTCGCGGCCCGTGTTCTAAGCGACCCGGCTGTAAATGTGCGCCTTGATACGGCGGTAATAGAGATAAAAGGCGCCAAAAAGGTTGAGTCTGTCGTGCTTCAGGATGTTAAAAGCGGTAAAACGAGCGAGGAAAGCGCGGACGCGGTCTTCATTTTTGCCGGTATAGCGCCGCGCAGCGGGCTGGCAGCCTCCTCCGCGCTTAAAACACGCCCCGATCTTGACGCATCAGGCTTTATCGTAACGGATCAGCGCATGGCAACGAGGGCGCCCGGTATATTTGCCGCCGGGGATGTGCGTTCATCCCCGTTCCGGCAGGTGGTAACGGCGGCGGGAGACGGCTCAATAGCGGCGCATAGCGCGGCGAAATACCTCGAAGACGGGACGGTAAATGAACGTTAAAGCGATAACCGCCGCGCTCTGCATCTCCGCGCTGCCTGTAAGTGTTTTTACGCTCAGTTTTTTTGACCCCTTTGATAATGGGGATGTGGAGGCGCTCGCTTCCGCTCTGGTGGACGCGATGAGCGATGAGGACGCGCTCGCCCAGACATTCATGCTCGGTTGGCGTGATGTTTCAGGCGGCAGCCCGTCCCCGCTGATACAGGAATGGATACAGAGGCGGCACATAGGCGCCGTTAAGGTTTTCGGCTGGAATACGGCGGATACTCCTCAGCTTGCGCGCAACATAGGTGTTTTCCAACGTTTGGCGGAGCGGAATCCGTACTCAACCCCGCTTCTTGTCGCCACCGATCAGGAGGGCGGGCTTGTCAGGCACGTTAAGGGGGACACCAACGATACTCCAGGCGCGATGGCCATAGGCGCGTCCGGCTTTCCTGAGGACGCTTACAGTTCAGGCTATTACATAGGGCGGGAGCTTTCCGTGCTGGGTATCAACATGAATTTTGCCCCCTCTGTCGACCTGTACACTAACCACGGCTCCGTGCTGATAGGCCCGCGTTCTTTTGGCGACTACCCGGAATATGCCGGAATAATGGGGATTGCCTTCGCCAGGGGTCTGCTGACGGCGGGCGTGATCCCGACTGCCAAGCATTTTCCCGGACACGGCGATACTGAATTGGACTCTCACGGCGTGCTGCCAAGCATAGACGCTCCGTTCGATGTGCTGTGGAACCGGGAACTGGTGCCTTACCGCATGATGGCAAAGGAGCGGATACCGGCGGTGATGAGCGGCCATATAGCGTTTCCAAACACGGAGTCCGCCGGCACGCCCGCCTCCCTGTCCAAATGGTTTTTGGGCGACGTGCTGCGGGAACGCATAGGCTTTGAGGGGCTCGTTATCACGGACGACATGATCATGAACGGCGCCACGATCAGCATAGGCAGCCTGTCGCTTGCGGCAAAGCAGGCGCTGCTTGCCGGGAATGACATCATCATGATGAGCAGTACTCCGGCCCTGGACGATCCTGTCTGGGTGAATCTGCTCCGCGACATGGGGACGGAGCCTCAATTCAGGGCCCGTGTGAGAGACGCCGCGCGCCGCGTTATGACTGTAAAGCTAAAATACCTCCGCGGCGACAGGGCTGTCCCGCGTATACCGGACATGGCGAAGGTGCGGAGCGGGATACCTGACAAGGAGGGAGCGGCTTTCTTTCAGGGGCTTGCCGCTCGTTCTGTCACACTGATCAAAGACAACAAGGATTTAATCCCGCTTACGAACGAAAAGGCGGGGCGCCTCTTTTTGGCGGGTCAGAATCTTGATTTCTTTACGCTTGGCAAGAAGTACTTTACCGATGTGTCTTCTTACTGGTACAGCGCGCCCGTTTCGGACGACCTGATGCAGCGTGTGCGGCGCGCCGATACGATCATCTTTTACCTTTCCAATCGTGAAGGGATAGAGGTGCTGCGCAGTTTCAGGCCGCTTGGCAAAAAGATAATCGTACTTTCCGTGTTAAGCCCCGCCTATCTTAACGAAGTCCCCTGGGTGGACGCGGCGATTGCCGTCTACGGAAATTCTCACGACTCGCTTTTGGCCGGGTTTTCGGCAATTTTGGGAAAAATTCCCGCGCAGGGCGCTGTTCCTTTTTCATTAAACGGCCGATAATCAGTAAACATGGAAAAATTTCCGCTCCGGCGCTGGTGGAAAGCGCACGAAATTGAACGGATATGGCCAGAAACACTGCTTCGTATGAAAGAAATTTACTATGTGGCGGCTTGTTCCCGATTCAAGACGATGAATTTTGTCAAGGACCACGCCTGGGTCCTGACATCGGGGGGCAAGGGAGCAAGCGCCATGCTGCTGCACAGCAGGGGTTCCCTGTTTCCCGTGTTCAACGGCAAAACGGACATAACGCCGCCGTTTTTTCTGGAGCGGGCTCTGAAGAATATCAGGCTTTACTCCCTGCAGGGGCTGGCCGATGAAGTGGAAACGCTTGAAGCGATGCTGCTGCCCTTTGGCCTGCGCGGCCGCGAAACGGTCAACTTTAAACTGATGACGCTGGAAAAAAGCCCGTCCGCCGTAAAGGCGCCTGAGGGCATCTCGTTACGCCGCGCCGAAAGGAGCGATATAGATGCGCTGATGCCGCTTGAGGCTGCCTACGAAAAGGAAGAGGTCATGCCGGCAGGTTCAATTTTCGACATTCGAAGCTGCCGCTACAACCTTGAACGAATAGTAACAAAAGAAAAAACATTGATAGCGCTGATGGACAATCGTATTGTTGCGAAGATCAACACAAACGCCGAATCGTATTCCCGCTATCAGATTGGCGGCGTCTATGTCCTGCCCGAATACAGGAGGCGGGGAATCGCAAGCTGTCTTACAGCCGCGTTCAGCCGGGTTTTACTTTCCAAAAACAAAGGCTTAAATCTTTTTGTAAATAACGGTAATACCGCGGCCCGCAAAGCCTATATTCGCTGCGGATTTATGGAATTGGCGGATTACCGAATCGTTTATTTGTAAGCGTGTATTTAATAATGTATAATTTTGCGATAAATTGTAAAATTATACTATTTTGACGCAAAGCTCTACAAACTTCCAGTGACAAATGTCGTAGGCCTAAAAATATTTCGCTTTTTTCAGTTACAAACTGTAATAAATTCATAAGTATATTTGTAAGCGTGTATTTAATAATAGAGTTGTTTGGAAACTTCAGTTTCCGCGCCCACTTCCATTAAAAAACGCAGTTTTGTAAGGCTGAAAGCCTGAAAAACCGCAAGACTGTGAGACAACCAACTGGGTTGTCGAACAAGTCTAATGTATAATTTTGCGATAAATTGTAAAATTATACTATTTTGACGCAAAGCTCCACAAACTTCCAGTGACAAATGTCATAATCCTAAGAATATTTCGCTTTTCTTTCAGTTACAAATGTAATAAATTCATAAGTATATGTTGCAAATAGTAATGCGCAACCGGATAATATATT
>JAIRMP010000039.1 GCA_031258615.1 Spirochaetaceae bacterium
TACGAGGTTCGTTCTGGAAGGAAATTATTAACTGTGGGGTCTTCTACCATTTTTTTGTTGGTGTTACCAATTCTAACCGCCCTGAAGGGCGGGGTATCAGACCCCACTGCGAATGAAGATGATGCCTTATTGTGTATAGCGCACATGAAACAAAGTAAAATAATTAATCTAAATGATGAATTAGCGTTATCAGCGGCCAAATTGAGTATAGAATTCAAGTTGCCTATGGCTGATAGTATTATTTATGCAACGACTGTAAAATATAATTGTATTTTATGGACACAAGATCATCATTTTTCCGATCTTAATTCCGTCAAATATTTTGAAAAGATCAAATAATGTTTTGGCGGTATTGCACATAACATTTGGATATACGCCTGAAAGCATGGTTCCCCTCCCTTCAGGCGTATTTTTTTTTAAACCCTCTGAACCGCTGGCGCCGGTGTCATTTACCTCGGCATATATGCCGCTTCCTGTTTGCGCCCCGCTACGACCTTCCTCACCGCTCTGCCGGGCGCGCCTTCGGCACAACCCGTTCTCTTTCACGCTCCGCGGTTGTCTCCGCAAACTCCAAGCCTCAGTCATTGCCGTACGTTAAACCCACTGGTGGGCTGTTTTTTTCGGGCAGAGCGGTTATAATTGACACATGGAATTTACTGAAGAATTTATTGCCGGCCTTGTTGTGAACGAGGTTGACGTGATGAAGCGGATTGCCGAGGCGCTGGGGGTGCGGACGGGGCAGGTGTCGGCGGTTGTCGGGCTTTTAAACGAGGGCGGAACGGTGCCGTTCATAGCCCGCTACCGGAAGGAGGCTACGGACAGCCTGGACGAGGTGCAGGTGCGCGGCATAGAGCATTTGTTTTCGAGCGGCGTGAACATGGAAACGCGGCGCATCGAGATCATCCGGGGGATCTTTGAGCAGGGAAAGCTGGACGAGCCTTTGTACGAAAACATAATGAAGGCGGCGTCTTTAAGCGAGCTTGAGGATATATACGCGCCGTACAAGCGCAAGAAGAAGACGCGCGGCATGATTGCGCAGGAGAGGGGGCTTTCCCCGCTTGCCGAGTTGATGCTGCTGCTTGACGCGGAAACGCTGCGAGAACGGGCGGCTGAATTCGTCCGCGAGGACGCGGAGGAGCCGAACCTCTCTGTGGCCACCGTTGACGAGGCGCTTCAGGGCGCGATGGATATTCTGGCCGAGCGCGCCGCGCAGGACACGGAAAACCGCGCCGTGGTAAAGAGCCTCTACCTTTCCGACGGGCGCATCATCGTCAAGGGCGTGGGGGACGAGAACGATAAAAAGACCTCCGTGTACCAGATGTACTGGGACTATACCGAGAAGCTGTCCGGTATAAAGCCGCACCGCGTGCTGGCGGTTAACAGGGGCGAGCGGGAGGGCAAGCTGGAGATCACGATTGATGTTGACGAGGATACCGCCGTTACGAATCTGCAAAGCAGGTACGAGATACACAACGATTACCACAGGACGGCGATAGAGGACGGCCTGAAGCGCCTCCTCTCGCCCGCGGTGATACGGGAGCTTCGCAGCGACTCCAGCGATACGGCGGACGAGCACGGGATAAGCGTGTTCAGCGCGAACCTGAAAAACCTGCTGATGCAGCAGCCGATCAAGGGGACGCGGGTTTTGGGCATCGATCCGGGCATACGCACCGGCACAAAGTGCGCGTGTCTCGATGATACGGGGAAGTTCCTGCACCACTTTGTATTCAAGAATGACAAGGCTGACGAGGCGAAAAAACTGATACTGCAAAACGTGAAGGAGTACAACCTGCAGTTGATCGCGGTCGGCAACGGCACCGGCACGAAGGACGTGCAGGAAATAGTTACGCAGGTCATAAGCGAAAACAACCTTGAAGTCCTGTATACCGTTGTTGACGAGGACGGGGCGTCCGTTTACTCGGCGAGCGATATTGCCCGTGAGGAATTCCCCGACCTTGATCTGACGATACGCGGCGCTATCTCGATAGGGCGGCGGCTACAGGACCCGCTTGCCGAGCTTGTAAAGATAGACCCCAAGTCGATAGGGGTGGGGCTGTACCAGCATGACGTGAACCAAAGGAAGCTGTCCGGTATGCTGGACGAGGTTGTTTCGTCCGTGGTGAACAATGTCGGCGTGAACCTGAACACGGCGAGCGCGTCCCTGCTCCGCTATGTGTCCGGCATCAACAGGCAGCTTGCCAAAAAGATAGTGAAGTACCGGGACGAGAAGGGGAAGATATCCACCCGCTCCGAACTGCTGGATGTCCCCGGCATGGGACCTAAGAGCTTTGAGCAGTGCGCCGGCTTCCTCAAGATACCGGAGAGCCCGGAATCGCTCGATAACACCTGGGTTCACCCGGAGAACTACGAGGTCGCGCGGCTGATCAGGGACACGGTTACCGCTACCGGCGGGCTTTCGTCTGACGCGCGGACCGGGCTAAAGGAGAAGTACACGGTTGGGGACGCCACGATAAACGATATTTTTGATGAGCTTAGGAAGCCGGGCCGCGACCCCCGCGAGGCCTACCCCAAGCCGATCATGCAGAAGGGCGTCGTCACGTTTGAAGACCTAAAGGAAGGGATGGTTGTTACCGGCAAGATAAAGAATGTCGTTGATTTTGGCGCTTTTGTTGACCTGGGGATAAAGGAGACCGCGCTTGTCCATATTTCCGAGCTGAGCAACAGCTTTGTAAAGGACCCGATGGACATTGTCAAGGTGGGAGACGTGGTGGACTTTACGATTGTCGGCCTGGACACGGAGAGGCGGCGGATAAGCCTCTCGCGGAAGACCGGCGCGGGTACACATTCCGTTTCAAAGTCCGGCGGCGGCGCGGCGACCAGGGCAGGCGCGGCGGCAAAACAGACTTCGACGGGAAGCGCGTCCTCCGGAAGCGGCGGCGGCGGCGGCGGCGCGGCTGCCAAGTCAGGCGCGGCGGTCAAGACCGGCGGCAAGAATAAAGTTGTTGTCGTCAAGAAAGAAAGTTTTAGCGCCCGCGATGACGGCCTGATGTACAACCCGTTCGCGGAAGCCTTCAAAAAGAAGCTCAAGCGCTAGGAGTCTGTGGGGCTTTAGCCCACAAGTCCCATAGGCCGCTAGAGGCCGCCGCCTCCGCGCCAGCAGCGCGGAGGCGGCATGGCTGGCGCGTGTAAACAGTCCGCGGCAACTCCGTTGTCGAGTTATGCGGCGTACCCTGTTTTTAACGGTTTCTATTTACCTTTTCTACATAATCCATTAACGCTTCTCTTGTAGTCATCCAATTCCTGTTAATTTTTATCGCGCTTAATCGTCCGGTTTTTGCTAAATATGATAAATACTCGATTCCATAATCACACAATTTTGAAGCTTCCTGTAAACTTATATATCCATATCGATCTTCCGTATCATTTTTACTTTTTAACGCATTCAAATAGATTAATAAAGAACGTTCAACCGAACGTCCTATGAAATTAAAAAAATTAATATATCTTTCCCTGTCGGCTTCTTTCAAAAATTTATAATATCTTTTTCTATCAATATTTAATATTACCGCAGGCGGATAACCATGCTGTAAAAGTATCAGGTTCATAAGTAACCGCGAAGCGCGGCCATTACCGTCAATAAACGGATGAATGTATACCAATTTATAATGAATCCATGCGGCTAATTCTACGACAGATAATTTTGTTTTATTTTCATAATACCATTCCATAAATTCCGCCATTAATTTAGGTATTTTTACAGCCGACGGGGGTAAATGTATTGCCCCTAAAATCATGACATTTTCATTCCTGTAATGTCCCGCGTCTATTTCACTAATATTTCTTAATATCATTTTATGAATTTCTAAAATCGTATTTTCATCCAATTCTTTTTTCTTTTTTACAAAGTCATATACATATTGTATTCCTTCTTTATGATTTATTGCCTCAAAGTGTTCTTTTAAAGTTTTATTGCCAATAGTTAATCCTCGATTGATAACTAAATCGGTTTCTTGTAGTGTTAAAGTATTTCCCTCGATAGCATTTGAATTATAAGTCCATTCCACTGTAAATTGTTCATCCAATTTACGGGCAAGTTCCGGGGAAAATGGCCTAAAAGTGTCTAATTCACGTTTTTTGCCTTCAATGCTTTGTAATAGGTCAAAATTTATAATATCGGATTCCACAATATTCATTATATCCGATGTTTATCTCTTATTCAAGCGCTATTTTCAGAGAATTTTTTGGTATGTCTCATAACGTTACGGCTGTTGCGAACCTTAGGTTCGACGATGTTTGGGGCGGCACTATAAAGAAACCCGCAAGCAACCCGCGGGGTCGCAGGTTTCGTGTCACCCAAATGTGTCTGGAGTGAGCGTGGGAATGAACGCCCGCGAAGTTGGCGCGCGTAGCGAGACCAGAGCGAACGGAAGACCAAGGGCGCTACTGCGGGCGCAGCATATACAGTCCTGTTATGCGATGTTTTTCTTGCCACATTATTCTCGTGTTTTTAATATAATTGTAAAAAATTTACCTGTTTTCCCCCTATATCCTGTCTGTTCTTCGGAATACATCAACGACTTTAATTTTTCAGTTGGTACAGTCTCTTCCTTATCACTAAGAACTTCATAATCATTCAAGATTTCTAAAAACATTTTTGCTGTTTTATCTTTATTCTCCCAAAATGGGGTATGCATAGATAATAAGACAACTATATCTTTATATTTTGATATATACTTCAAGCCCTTTTCTATATATTGCTCGCCTCCCTCAATATCGATCTTTATTATGTTTGTGTTTTCCATGTCTTTTGTCAATAGAAAATCTTCCAATGAAATTGTTTTTACCTTTACTCGCTTTCCGCCAATTCCTTTTGTTGATGTGTCCAACACGGTTTCGTCATTATATCCAAAACTCATTATTGTTCCGCTTTCTTTATAGATACAAATATTATACAATTCAACTTTATCTGTTAATATATTTCTATGACAATTCATCTTAAGAATTTGGTAATTTGCGGGATCCCCCTCTACCACGGATATTTTTTTGGGATTAAATGAATAGGCTATTAAAACAGTAGGTCCTATCCATCCCCCTATATCGATAACTTCCTTATCAGGTGAAACATATTTCCTATAAAATTTTACTGTTTCAGGTTCCCATGTTCTATTATTGAAGCACTGCCAGAATTCTTTATTTTCATCAGAAACATCGAATATCATCTCATTTGATTCCGCCTTCCCTGACGGAAAATATGACTCAAACCCGATGTATTTTTTCACCACATAATATGGCAATAAATTTTTAATAATTTTTCTTATAATACCCACAACAACCTTCCAGTTATGCGCCAATAATTTTTTTCTAAAATCCTCAAAAAAATTCAAGAAAAATGTCGCCTAACTTTTTATGTATACGCATATGGGGCCGCGGGTTCGCACCCGCAAGCGTGACCGCCCGCTCCCCGTGAACCGGCCCCTGTGAACCAGCCTGCATGAACCGCTCCCCGTGAACCGGCCCCCGTGAACCAGCCTGCATGGGCCGCTCCCGTAAACCGGCCTGCGGGAAACTAGCGTTCTTCGCGGGCGATAGCTTCCCTGAATCCCGCGTTCCCCAGCCGCACCGCAATCGTATTTATATCCTCCGCACGGACATTACTGATTACGACACGGTACAGGTCGCCGTAAGGTTCCCATTGCGGATTCAAACCCGCCGAGGACAAACGGTCGAAAACATCTACAGCGTTTTTTGCTACTTTGTACGAGCCCACCTGTAGACGGTAGTACCTGCCGCTAACAAAGGGACCGCCGGAAATTTCCGCTGAAGGGTAGACAGGCAGGTTACGCTGCGGCTGGGCCGCGGTGGGAGGCGTAGACGGAACCGCCGGCGCCCTTGCGGAACTGGGCATAAGCGGAGTCGAGGACGGAGTAACTGCGGGCGGCCGCGTTGTGGTCGGTATCGGTTGAAACGACGCGACGGGTACAGAACCGGGTTGAGGACGCGCAGACGAGCTTGACGGTAAAGTTTGAGGCGCGGCTGTTGTCTGACGCGGCTGAACCGTGGATGTTTGAGCCGGGAGTCTTGATGTTTGGGCAGCGGGAGCTCCCGTTCCGGTCTGGGCTGTGGAAGTTTGGGCCGGGACCCTGGCGGCAGCCTGGGTTGCGGGCGTTTGGGCCGGAACTCTGGCGGCAGCCTGGGCTGCGGATGTCTGGGCCGGGGTTCTGGCCGGACTCTGGCTTGCGGGCGCTGAAGTGGTCTGAGCCAAGGCCGGTTGTTGAGGTGTATAGGACGGAGCCGCCGGGTTTGAGGGCAACGCTGCGGCAGCCTGGCTGCCGCCCGGAGAATTTGGCGTTCCAGGCGCAGGCGCTGCGGATGCCGGCGCCGTGCCCGGACTTTCCTCCGGCTGTGCAGCGGGCGGGGCCGATTCCGGGGCGGACGCCGTAACCGGGGCGATTGCGTCAGCCTGCGGTTCCGGGAGACCCGCCGTACTTGCGGCGGAAGCCTGCCGGTCTGACGAATTCGTGCCGCCGGACGAAGAGCCGGCAACGGCGTTCCGCGGGGCCAGCTCTACAATCACCTGTGCGGTACCTGTTTCCAGCATATTGAGCTGCTCGGCGGCCGCCCTGGAAACATCAATGATCCGGCTCTTTACAAAGGGGCCGCGATCATTGACGCGGACCATAACCTTCTCACCGTTTACAGCGTTGGTGACGATCAGCACCGTACCAAAGGGCAGATCGGGGTGCGCGGCCGTAAACTGATCCGGATCAAAGAGCTCTCCCGATGCCGTCGGCCTGCCTTCAAATTCAACGCCATACCAGGAGGCTATCCCTTCCTGACGGAAACCGCTGTTACTGCCTTGAGTCTGTGCGGCACAGAAGGCGGCCGCAAAAAGGCAGCTTACAGCAACTGTAGCTATTTTTTTCATATCAAAAATCCTCCGTCCAAAAAATAGTGAGCCGCCGCGCCGCAAGCGCGGCTTGCGGCGCGGCGTTAGGCCCAGCCGTGAACAAACCGGCAACCGGCGTATGCCTGCCGGCGGCGTTACCTGCCGCTTAAGAATTTAGGCCCCCGTTCATTTCCCTCATAATTCCAATGTCCTGCCTTAAGAATATAAGTGCCGGCCTTAAATTTATTCATGCGATAATAATCCGAAAACTGGTAACGGAAACTGTCGTACTGTACGGTAACATTTTCGCCTATGGTTATGGACGACAAATTGTTACCCATAAACGCCTGACCCCCTATGAAGCGCACAGAATTCGGTATCCTGACAGTCGTAAGATTGTTCGAGTAAAAGGCCGCCTCTCCAATATATGTCGTTCCCTCGGGAATTGCAATAACGTCAAACCCCTTGCCCCTGTAGGCGCCTCGTCCTATACCGCCGTCCGCCTGTAGTTTGATAACATAATTTACCGGGCTTTTGGTATAGACGCCGTTCTCTCCCGGCGCGCCGGGCCGCGAATCGGCGGTTTTCTCTGTGGTAACAGTGGCGTCCGGCGGCGCGGGTTTTTCTTCGATTAAAGTTTTAGCGCCGGTATTATCGGTATGCGTTGAAAGTGGCGGCGGCCTTCCTTCTTTCGCGCCTTTTTGCAAAACGGATGCTTTCCCCGATCCGACTATGGGTTTGTAGTTTCCTTCAAACTCTGTAAGCGGATCATAAAAATTAACATAGTTTAACGCGATGCTGGCGCTGGTAGTTTGCCCCACGTTGCGCAGTTTATCCGCGGAAACATAGTAGATTCTAAACTGTGGTTTTGCCGAACTCGCGGCGCTGTAAGAGTACCGGAACGGCGCGCCTGTTATATCCGGCGCGCCCGGTGTATCCGGTTTACCCGGCGCGCTCGTTGTATCCGGCGTACTCTTTATATCCGGTTTACCCGGTTTACCCGGTTTACCCGGTGTACTCGTTGTATTCGGAACAGCCTGGGAACTGCCGCTTACTACCTTCCGCAGCATATTGCTGTCAAAGGCGGAATTGGATATAACTTTTACCGATGGGGGTATAATAACCAACTCAAGTTGATTACCAAAGAATGCCTGGCTCCCAATGACCTCTATCCCGTCAGGTATATATACTTCCGTAAGCCCCTTGAGTCTGAAAGCCCTGTCGCCTATCTTGCGGACCGGAAGTCCGTTAATGCTTGCGGGTATGACTACGGCCTTCGCTGTTCCGGTGTAATCTGTTATTACAAGCGATTTGCCCGTCCTCTGGGTCTCAACACGAGTAACGAAGGCTTTACTGTCTTGCGAAAATATTGTCGCCGCCAATCCCGCGAAAATAACAAAAACCGACAGAAATTTTTTCCTCATAGAACTCACCTTACAAATTAAGATACCAAATGATGACCGGTCTTAAACCTGGCGTACAGAATATCATTTGATTATCGGTTGTTTTGCCGAAAATTTAAAGTACACATTCTTACGGAGCAGGGCGCCGGCGGTTACTTTTCCGTTAAAAAAGGTGACTGATAACGTTTCAGGCCGTTTCGGCACCCCGCCCTGTAAACATACACAGGCGGCTTCACACAGGGCCGGAAAAAAAACTATAATGAGTGAAACTTGCGGTTAAAAGACTTGAGGGTTTTGACCGCTCAACAAAGGATAGGGGACAAATGGCGGAAAAATTTGAAGAAGCGGTACGGCTGTACAACATGAAACGTTGGGATTCGGCGCTTCAAACCTTTCATGATGTGGATACTTCCTCGTTTACGCCGGAGGAAAAGATGGAACTGGCGTACTATCTGGGGCTTTGCTACACAAAACTGGAACGGTATAACGACGCCGTACTGTATTTTGAGCAGGTTGTTACCGGCGCGGCAAGCCCCTTGCGTATATGTCAGTGCCGGCTCACGCTCGCGTACATCTATATGATTACCAAACGTCCGCGTATGGCGGAATTTGAGCTTGACCGCCTTATCAAGAGCGGTTTTAAGTCTGTTCAGATATATACAATGATGGCTTATGCCGCTTGGATGCAGAAACAGTACGATCGCGCCGTCAAAATGTACGAAAACGCGCTCGACATCGATCCGAACAACGCCACCGCGATGAACGGACTCGGTTTTCTGCTCGTTGACAACGGAACGGACATACGGCGCGGGCTTGAGCTGTGCAAGAAGGCTGTCGACAAGCGTCCGCATAGCGCCGCATACCTCGATTCGCTAGGATGGGCATACTATAAATCCGGTCAGGTGAACGAGGCCCGGCAATGGCTGCGCCGGGCGCTGGACCTGGCCCCGCGCCAAAAAGACATCAGCCTGCACATGAAGATCATCATCGCCGAGGCCTCGTAGGGGAGCGATGAACAGCCTGTCCCGTCCTTGGTTTTTTATAGCCCTGTTAATCGTATTTCCGCTATGCGGCGGCCTTTCCGCGCAGGACACGCTTACAGGCGGCGACCTTGACGCGCTGCACGCGGCGGAATCGTTCAGGCTGGGCATAGAGGCTTACAACCGCGCCTCCTTTAACGAGGCGATCTATGCGTTTGAACAGGCCCTGTCGTGGAAGCCGGACGAGGCGCTGATACTGGATTGGCTCGGGCGGGCGTACTACCGCTCCGGCATGGAAAGTATAGCCCTGCGGCAGTGGCAAAACGCGCTCCGCATATACGGCCCCTCCTCGCCGGAAGCGGTGCTGATCAACGGGCGGGTTGAACGTGTCGCCTCGCGCCGCAGCGTACTCCCGTTGATGAACGAGGCAGGCCGCTATGTCGAGATCGGTCACTTCCCCGGCAGCTATGACGGGATAACCAGTTTCAGCCGGCCTTCCTCCGTGTTGCCGGAAAGAGACGGCTCCCTGTGGGTCGCGGCTTACGGCAGCAACGAGATAGTCCGCCTCGATGTGAACGGCGTTATCCGCAGCCGTGAACGCGGCCCGGTGGCTGGTTTCGACAGGCCCTTCGCGCTGGCGCGCGGCCTTGACGGCAGGCTCTACGTTTCCGAATTCCGCGGCGGGAGGGTCAGCGTACTGGACCCAAACGGAAAGTGGCTTTCGCATATAGGTCAAAAGGGGATAAGTCCGGGGCAGTTGAGCGGGCCGGCGGCCATCACCGTTGATGAGTCAGGCTACCTGTATGTCGTAGAGTTCGGCAACCGCCGGGTTTCAAAGTTCGACCCTGACGGCGCTTTTATCAACTGCTTCGGCACAAAGGACGCAAGCTTTGCGGGATTTCTTGCGCCGTCCGGCATCGCCTCGCGGGGCGGCGTGGTTTATGTGGCGGACGTGCTGGCAAAGCGCATCTACACCTTCGATTCAAACGGCCTGTACCTCGGAATCCTGATCGACAGCGGCCTCGAAGGGCCGGAGGGCCTGCGCTTTCTGGCTGACGGCAGCCTGCTCGTTACCGATACGAAGCGCCTGCTCTCCGTCAACATAAATACCGGCATAGTCCGCCAACTCTCCGCCTCCGGGAATTCAAGCGTCCGCCTGATTGACGGCGATATGGACTCCAACGGCGGGCTCGTGGCGGCAAACTTCGACTCGGACGAGGTTGACGTGCTTGCCTCGATAGACGATATCGCCTCCAGCCTCTTCGTGCTAATCGACCGCGTGATAAACGCCGAATTCCCCAAAATCACGGTGGAACTCCGTGTCGAGGACAGCCGCCGCCGTCCCATAGTCGGCCTTAACGAGTTAAACTTCATGCTGACCGAGGAAGGCCGGCCCGTCAAAAACCAGTCCCTGATCTCCTCCGGCAACGCGGCGGAGGCGGCGGACGTAAGCATCCTGATAGAAAGATCGCCTGAGACCGCGCCGCTGGGGGAGGGCCTTGCCGCCGCTATGCTGGACATAAACGCCGCGCTGGAAGGTTCCGGCGGCATCGTTTCGATCATTTCCGCCGGGGAGGAGCCCGTGCGCGAACGCTTCAACCCGGAGAATCCAGCCTCCCTCGCCGGGGCGGCGAGGGAGGGCGCGTCCGCCTTCTCCCAGCGCTGGCGCTTCGACCTGGCGCTCCGCCTGGCCGCTACCGACCTGCTGGACCGTTCACCAAAGCGTTCCGTGCTGTTTGTCTGCTCCGGCAAGGGGCTGGGCCCGCTGGCGTTTGAACAGTATAGCCTGTCCGAGCTTGCCGCCTATATGGCGAACAACGGCATCGTTTTTCATGCGATTATTGTTGGAGGGGAATCAGGGGCGGCGTCCGCCGGCGAGGAAATCCGCTTTCTCTGCGCCGAAACGGGCGGCGAAGTTGCCATGCTGTACCGCCCGGAAGGTCTGTCGCCGCTGATCAAGCGGCTCGTTTCCAGGCCGTCCGGCTCATACTTTCTAAACTACGAGTCCTCCTTGGCCACAGACTTCGGCAGGGCATTTCTCCCTGTGGAAGCCGAAGTCTACCTGCTGGAACGCTCAGGCCGCGACGCGGTAGGCTACTTCCCCCCGTTGGAATAGCCGGCAGGGACAACCGCGGAGCGGTTGTCCAAGAGCTACGCGGCTGCTTGCTGTACCCCCCCCCCCCCCAGACAACAACGGTAGGAGTTTGCGGAAGAAGCGCGTAGCGCGCCGCAAACTCCTATGGCAAGCCGTAGGCTTGCCACACCCACACCCACACCCACACCCCGCAACAACGGTGTCTATACCGTCAGACGAAAAAGTGGTAGGATGGGGTTATGAGCGAAGTTTACAAGGACAGCCTTTTCAGGTCGTTGTTTAACACAAGCCGCGTAGCGGCTTGCCGCTGTATGGCGCGCCGGTGGCGCGCCATACACGCGGTACGATGGGGGGGGGGGGGGGCTT
>JAIRMP010000261.1 GCA_031258615.1 Spirochaetaceae bacterium
GTCCGTCCAGGAAGCTCACGATATTTACCGGAAGAAAGACGTGGTGGAAAAGGCATTTATGAGATATAAGGACACTCTTGGGATGGGCCGGCTGCGGGTACATGACGGGGAACGGATGAGGAATAAGATGCTTGTTTCGTTTATCTCGCTTGTACTGGTTTCCGCGATACACAAGGTGATGAAAGAGAAGGGGCGGCCCATTTGGCGGAACACACCACAAAGCACAGCCCGTGAATCTGTGTGTGCTCCGTATGTCTCTATATATTGCGTCAAAAAGGTTACCGAATGAACCGCCCTGCCTGGAGGCCGCCGGCTGCTTTCGCCCTTGTCCGCGGCCTCCTCTCACGAGGATGCCGCCGGGCCGCCTGTCTCGCGCACCACGAAGGTAACCACGCGGTACTCCAGCAGTTGCAGGATTTCCAGTACGGCGTTCACGCTGACAAACGGCACGTCCCTGTCGGCAATGATGTGAATCCGCGTATCGGGAGCGGTACGGTACAGTTCGCCGACCGTGTTTTCTATATCGCCCAGGCTGCTCTTTGTACCGTTCAGGTAGATACTGCCGGATTTGTCTATCCAAACTTCAAGATTCTTTTTATCGCTTACCTTTTTTACCGAATCTGCCGCCAGAGGGTAATCTATATGCACCTCTTTGCGGTAATTTATCAGCGCGACAAGCATGATAAAAATCAGGAGGAGGAACGCTACGTCCGACATCGCGTTCATCGGGACAATAAGCCGGCGTTGTTTGCGTGAGAATTGCATCATTCAACCGCCATCTTGAACGAGAACGATTCTACCCTCAGTTTCTGCGCTACCTCGACAAAAGAAACGACGCTCTGCCACGGGGAAGCCGGCGAAACCGTAAGTACCAGGGCAAGGTTGGGGTTCCGCGCGGCGGCGGATCGTATGGTCTGTTCGGCGGTTCTCATGTCTACCGGGATTCCGTTTGAAACAATCGTACCCGCCCCGTCCAGTTCGTAACGGAGTATATCATCCTTTAACACGACGCGCGTAGAATCTTTTGCCGGCAAGTTCATCAAAAATCCTTTGTTGACGTTGAAGCCGGCGATCACAATAAAGTAAATTATCAATAAAAAAGCCAAATCGCTCAGAACGGAGTTATCTTCAAATCTTTTTTTCTTTTGCCGCTTAATGACCACTGCCGGCAAGCTCCAGAATCACTTCAGAACACGACTTTTCCGCGTGGGCGGCAAAGTCGTCAACGGCGTGGGTCAGCAGCGAGTTTGCGACCATCGCTATGATGGCGATGATGAGGCCGAAAACCGTTGTTATAAGCGCCTCGTATATGCCGTTGGCGACTATCTGAGCGTTCACCTCTGTTGCCTCCGCTATGGACTTGAACGCGCCTATCATGCCGGATACTGTCCCCAAAAAGCCGGTTAGCGGCGCGAGGGAACCCAGCGCGCTTAGAAAGTCAAAGCCGCTTTCAAGCTCGTTTATGCAGTTTTTCGCCTCCGTCTCCGCCGCCTTTTCCATGAGTTGTTCCGTCTGCCCGGCATGGTTAAGCAGCGCAAGAAGTATCCGCGCCCCGGTATACTTCTTTATCTTTCCATCCAGATAATTCTTCGCGCCGTCAATGTCCTTTTCCCTCACATAGTCCATTACATCATGGTCCAGGCGTTCCATGCGCAGGTTGTGCGACAGCAGGTATACGACCCGTTCCAAAGCTATGGAGATCGTAGCGATAGAAAAAATAAGGAGCGGCCACATAAAAATACCGCCCATGTTAAAAAAGTCCAACAACAAAAATCCATTACCGTTATCCATTTACAAGACCCTTTACTCTAACTAAAATATAACATTTCCCGTGACAAAACCCGTTGCTAGTAATGTTACCCCTTTTCCAAATTCTTGTTAAGGCTGGCTGGTTACGAGTCGTCCTTGCGAGCGGCTTTACGAGACGGGTTGAGTTTGCGGTAAGCCAGCCGCTAGGCTGGCGGGTTACTAAGAAGGGGGAGCGGCGGCTCGTAACATTCCGCCTCCTCGCACGGTATGATGGCTTGTCCCACGCTGCTCCCCCTCGCTCCAAAGCCTTAGGCTTTTCCGCTACCCCCACTACTTTCCTCCGCCTACTCGTCCCGCGCGTCAGGCGCGCCTCAGGCGTCCCCGCCGGCGGCAAGCCGCTTCGCGGCTTGTGCTGCAACCCCGCTCCGCCAGGCTAGACGTTTGGCGGGTTTCCATGTACCCTGAAGCGATAGGGGTGTTTATGTCCGACATTCAATCAAAAAACAGCGAAAAATTGCAGACGATACGCCATTCGGTATCTCATATCATGGCGGAGGCGGTAACGCGGCTCTTTCCGGGAACGAAAACCGCGATAGGGCCGGCGATAGATAACGGTTTTTACTACGATTTTCTGTTCGAAAAACCGCTAACCAACGAAGATTTACCCGCGATAGAAGCCGAGATGAAGAGAATTATCGACTCGCGTGAAGATTTTGTCCGCGTGGAGCTGGCACGGGACGAGGCGAAAAGCCGTTTTGCGGACGAGCCTTTCAAAACGGAGCTGATAGACTCACTTCCTCCAAACGAGACGATCACCGTGTACGAACAGCGGGACAGCGAGGGACGCGCCGTGTTTGCCGACCTGTGCCGCGGGCCGCACGTTGCCAACACCCGCGAGATAAATCAGGCGGCGTTCCGCCTGATGAGTATTGCCGGCGCGTACTGGCGGGGAGACGAGAAGCTCCAGATGCTTACCCGCATCTACGGCACGGCATGGGGGAATCCCAAAGACTTAAAGGCACACCTGGCCTTCCTTGACGAGGTCGAAAAGCGGGACCACCGCAGGCTGGGCAGGGAACTGGACCTGTTTTCCACGCACGAGGAGGCCGGCGCGGGCCTCATCTACTGGCACCCTAACGGCGGGCGTATGCGTGTCGCCGTCGAGGACTTCTGGCGGCGTGAGCATTACCGGAACGGCTACGAAATCCTGTACACGCCCCACATCGGCAAGAGCTGGCTCTGGGAGACTTCCGGTCATCTTGGGTTTTACAAATCCAATATGTACAGCCCGATGCAGATCGACAAGCAGGACTACATCATAAAGCCGATGAATTGCCCGTTCCACATCATGATTTATAAGAACAAGGGGCGCAGTTACCGCGACCTGCCGCTCCGCTGGGCGGAACTGGGGACGGTGTACCGCTACGAGCGGAGCGGGGTGCTGCACGGGCTCCTGCGGGTGCGCGGCTTTACGCAGGACGACGCCCACATATTCTGTACGCCGGAACAGATGGAGGGCGAGATCGAAGAAACACTCCGTTTTAGCCTCCACCTCTGGAAGGTTTTTGGATTTAACGACATAAAGGCCTACCTTGCGACACGGCCCGCCGAATCTGTCGGCGAGCAGGACCGCTGGGATGCCGCGCTTGCGAGCCTCCGCAACGCTATTGAAAAACAGGGGCTTCCCTACGAGCTTGACGAGGGCGGCGGCGCGTTCTACGGCCCGAAGATCGACTTGAAGGTAAAGGACGCGCTGGGACGCGAATGGCAGATGACGACGATTCAGTTTGACTTTAACGAGCCTGAGCGTTTCGATATGACCTTCATCGACAGCGATGGCCGGCAGAAACGCCCCTACATGGTTCACCGCGCCCTCCTCGGTTCGCTGGAACGCTTTTTCGGCGTGTTAATTGAGCATTTCGGCGGGGCATTTCCCGTCTGGATCGCGCCGGAACAGGTTGCCGTTATACCCGTCTCGGAAAATTTTAACGACTACGCAAAAAAGGTGGCCTCGGAGCTTAAAACGTACGATTTCCGCGTCAGCGCTGAACTTGGAGACGACCGCCTCAATGCCAAAGTTAGGGCTTGCCAGGCCAGAAAAATTCCCTATATGCTTGTTGCCGGTCAACGGGAGGCTGATGAAGGCGCCGTGTCTATCCGCCTGCGTGACGGCAGGCAGCTTTCCCCGATGAAGGTGGCTGACTTTGCCGCGTACGCCGAAGAAAAAATCCGCACCCAATCACTTGAACTCTAAGCTTTTGCGTATGCCGGGGGGGGGGGGGGGGGCAGTAGTGAAGAGTGAACAATTAACAATGAGCACCCTGTCATTGCGAGGAGCGCAAGCCGCATAAGCGGCTTGCCGCTGTGAGTCGCGCCGGTGGCGCGGCACACACGCGGTACGAAGGAAACAAGGAGGCCAAGCCGCTTTAGCGGCGTCGCCAGCGATAACTGGCGCACGCATACAGTCCTGTATGCGACGTAAAAGCGAGGCGAGAAAAGCCCCGTTTTTATGTCGTATAACGTTCCGGCTGTTTATGACGTTTTTGCAGCCCGAATAAGGGCTTGCGTAGCAAGACTAGGGCTGCAAAAATGTGGCGGAGAAAACCGCACAAAGGGCGTTAGCCCGACTGCGGTTTTTCGTAGCCCAAGCCGCCTACTGGCGGCGAAGCGTAAACAGTCCTGTTATGCGAAGTACCGCCGTACACCATTTCCTATTCTATTTTTCCATCAATTATTTTTTTGTATAATATTTCTTCCAAATTTCTTCTTCCATCTATCACTGATATTATATGTACATTTTCTTTCTCTACCTTATAATATATTATCCAATGATCTTGAATTATTTGCCGATAATCATTTATCCCTATGTCCTTTAATATTTGCACCTTTTTCCCAATTCCAGGCATATCTTTTAGTTTTTTAATTTGCGATTTGATTTTTGTGTAAATATTTTGAGCAATATTTTTCCCCGCATTATATTTATACCATGATATTATTTCGATAATTTCTTCCCCGGCATCTTTGGACCAGATAATTTTGTATTTCATTTTTATTCCAATATTTTATCAATCCTTTTATCCATTTCTTCTTCAGATATTGTTCTCCCGTCTTTTATATCATTCTCCCCTATGGATAAAATTTTGAGTAAATTTATTGAATCCATAATATTCTGATAATAATGTACATTCATTAAAACAGCCTTTGCTTCTCCGTTCTGGGTAATAACCACCGGATTATTCTTTTCGTCAATCTGTTTTAAAACATCAGCCGTATGG
>JAIRMP010000264.1 GCA_031258615.1 Spirochaetaceae bacterium
GCGCGCTGATTTAGGGAAAAAACCTCAAAACAGTCTCATTGAACAATCTCAAAGATTTTAATTCGTTATTCTACAAATACTTACGGAAAATTGCGCATTAGACCCCACTGCGAATAAACGGTCATCAACAGCCAAATTTGCCGCCATTTTTATACTCCAGTAATATATTACACAATATGTTGTGTAATATGTCAAGTGTTTTTTGTTAAATTTGTTGTTAAATTTTCAAAAAAATGCAATAGGCCATTTCGTATAACGGTATATTGTGGCGGATGCAAATTTCAGTGAACAGTGAATGGTGAGCAGACAGGCTTTTACCAGGCTGCCGGGGGAGCGGCGGGCTGTTGTTCTTGCTGGTGGGCACTGGCGGGTTTTTTGGGTTTTGGGTTATTATTGGATTATGGTTATTCGTGCGCCCGGGGGGTTACCGTGAAGGTACTGCTAATCATCAACACACAGAAACCAGCCGCTACCGCGCTTGCGGCGGAGATACGCCGGGCGCTTGACGAGAAGGGCTGCCGGACGGCGCTGCACTCGTTCAACGGCGCGGCGGTCGAGACAGGTGGGTTTGACGTAGCGTTCAGTTTGGGCGGGGACGGGACGGTGCTGTTCGCGGCGCGGACCATAGCCGCCTTCGGGACGCCGATAATCCCGCTCAACCTGGGGACACTCGGCTTCATAGCGTCCGTGCACCCCTCGCGGTGGCTGGAAGTCTACACCAAATGGCATGAGGGGAAACTGAGCGTTTCCGAACGACTCATGCTGGATGTGCGGGTGGAGCGGGACGGCGGGACGGTTTTTACGCTGCCCTGCCTGAATGACGCGGTGATCTCCGCGTCCGGCATAGCGAAGACGATACGGCTTGACGCTTGGACGGAGGACACGCACATAGGGAGCTACCGGTCTGACGGCCTGATAGCGGCGACGCCGACAGGTTCCACCGCCTACAGTTCGTCCGCCGGCGGCCCCATAATAGACCCGGAGATCGAGGCGGTGATACTGAACCCGATCTGCCCGTTCACGATGATGTACCGTCCAATCGTGCTGCCAGCCGGGCGTCCCATAACGATAAAGATAGCGATGGAACAGCGGAGCGAGGTACTGTTGACGATAGACGGGCAGGTTACCGAGCCGCTTGAAGGCGGCGATCTTGTCGTGATAAGGCGGAGCGGGAACAAGGCGCGGCTTGTGGCGTGCGATCGCGCCGCCTTTTACAACGCGCTGCACAGCAAACTGACCGGGGCGGTCGGTGAAAATGCCGGCGGGGGACGCGATGCTTGAAGAACTTTCCATACGGAACTACGCGCTGATCGAAAACCTGACAATCTCGTTTGAGGGGGAACTCTCCATATTTACCGGCGAGACGGGGGCGGGCAAGTCGATAGTGGTGGGGGCGTTGGGCTTTCTGCTGGGCGCGAAGGCCGAGACGATGGTGATACGGGCCGGCGCGGACGAGGCGTCCGTGTCCGCCGTGATCTCGGTAGACAGGCGGAACAGGGACGCGCTGGGCTGGCTCTCGTCCCGCGGGATAGAGACTGAGGATGGACGGCTTTCCGTGCGTCGGGGCATAAAGGCGTCGGGACGGGGTTCTATATGGATAGGGGGCGCGCCCGTTACGCGGGGGGAACTGGCCGAATTCATGGCCTTCATGTTCGACCTGCACGGTCAGCACGCGCACCAGTCCCTGCTCCACAAGGACAAGCACCGCCGCTGCCTGGACCGTTTTGCGGGCATAGAGGACGAGGCCGTTGCGTTCAACCGTGTGTTTACGGAGCTTGCCGAAAAACGCAGGAATCTTGAAAACTCGCTCGTTTCGGAGCGGGACAGGGATGCGCGGATAGAACTTTTGACATTTTCCATTGACGAAATAGAGGCGGCTCAGTTGAAAAGCGGCGAATGTCGTGAGCTGGAGGCCGAGTCAGGCCGCCTTGCCGCGTTTGAAAAGCTGTCCGGCAGCATAGAAGCGGCGGCCGCGGCACTGTTCGACGGGGAAGCGTCCGTTTTAAGCCTCTCGCGGAAGGCTAGGGCCGGCATGGACGCTGCCGCCGCGCTGGATTCAAGCCTTTCCGGGCTTCAGCAGCGCCTGGTCGCCCTCTACTACGAGGCCGAGGATCTGTCCGGCGAACTGCGCTCCTACCGGGGCGCGCTCGCGTTTGATCCGACCCGCCTCGAAGAGGTTGAAGAGAGGCTTGCCCTGATTCACCGCCTTAAAAAGAAGTATGGCGGCTTCGCCGCCGCCGGTAAGGGGGACGGGGAGCTTTTTCCGGATGCTGAAGGCGGCAAAAACATAGAGGACGCGATACTGGCTTACCGGAACGAGGCCGCCGCCGAGATCGAGGCGCTTTCCGCCTCGGAGGAGAACCGCGAGCGGCAGCGTGCGGCGATAGCGGCGCTGGAACGGGAGATAGCGCAGCGGGCCGCCGCCCTCAGCGCAAAGCGCCGCGCCGCCTCGGACAAACTGGCCCGCCGGATAAGCGGCATACTGGGCAGACTCGGTATGCCGGGCGCCGTCTTCACGGTAAACCTGGCGCCCAAGGGGCCTGTTCCGGGCGGGCAGGCGAATATAGTCTGCGGGCCCTGGGGCGCTGACGATGTGGAATTCCTTATTGCCGCCAACAAGGGAGAGGGTGCCCGCGAACTGCGGCTTGTCGCGTCAGGCGGGGAGCTTTCCCGCGTGATGCTGGCGATAAAGACGGCTCTCGCCGCCGAAGCCGACCCGGAAGCCACCGGCGTGACTGAAGCCGCCGCCACGTCAACATGGTTTGACGGACCTGAGACGCTTATCTTTGACGAGATCGACACGGGTATAGGCGGCGAGGCGGCGGTCGCCGTGGGCGAATACTTACAAAAAATCGGCGGGGTAAAGCAGATTTTCTGCGTTACCCATCTTGCCGTTATCGCGTGCAGGGCGGATAATCATTTTAGGGTGGAAAAAACCGAGTCGGGCGGCAGAACCATTACTTCTGTCAACCCGCTTTCCGCCGGGGAGCGGCGTGGCGAGATTGCGCGTATGCTTTCCGGCGGCAAGGGCGAAACCGCGCTTGCGCACGCCTGCGAACTGTTAGACAAGTATGGGGTGAAGAATCGTGTTAAAGAGTAGCAATATTGAAAAGCAGCATCATTACCAAAAGAAAATAGCGCCGTTTGACGCAAACATAAAAGAACTGTTAAAGAAGGAAACCACTGTCATGGCGGAATGTCGTGCCGACCCCGCGACGGCGGCGCCAAAGCTGTTTTCCTTATCGGAACTGATGCTTGACGTTACATCAAATTATTTGGTAATTAACGGAATCGGACAGGCCGTATTAAACACAAGGGATGAAGCCTCCCTTGGTGATGCAAAAAAATCCGTTTCCAAGGCGCTTATTTATTTACAGAACGTTGTTACAGGAAAGGTTGACGCGCCGTTTTCGGAGTACGAGGATGCCCTCGCGGAATTGGCTCCGGTAGACGCGGCACAGCGACTCCAGCTTGTAAAAAAACTCGGGCTTTCCATTTCACTGTTGAAAACAGCCTACGGAAACAATACAAAATGGCGCTGGGTCTTTGTTGATATGGAAGGTCACTGCGCAACGGTGGCAAAGAATTTGCTTGATTTAAAAAGGGCGCAGGTAAGCCACGATCCTTCTTCACAGGACTATGAACCGCTGCTGTACCACGCGCATTTTGTAAAAAAAATGTTGTCCGGCGCCGCGGACAGGTTTCATTCGAGGTATATGCTTGCCACAAAAAGCAACGAAGATTTATGGAAGGCTGGAAATTTTTTGAATGCGCTTCACAGGATTCATATCATCTTCAACGAGCGCGGTGAGGCGGAGGATGTAAAAAAGAAGTACAACAATTGGGTTGCCGCGCTGGGAACCGAACTTAAAAACCCCGCCTCAAAAAATTAAAATGGAAAAAACAAAAACAGAGGGCGGTATCCTGAAAGAATTCAAAACATTATCCGCCTTTTTTTATAAATACCGCTTTAAGTATACAAGCGGTTTTATCTGCCTGTTCATGGTTGACGCGGCGCAGCTTTTGATTCCGCAGTTTACAAGGCAGGCAATCAATTTAATTTCACAGCGGGAATTTATCTGGCTGGACGTATTTAAGTTATGCGCGGCGATGGTTGCCGCCATGTCCGTAATTTCCTTTGGACGATTTTTGTGGAGGCTCTTTATTCACGGCTCCTCGCGGCGCATCGAATCGGAACTGCGCCAAAAACTGTTCGACCATCTTCTAAAACTTTCGTGGGACTTTTTCCAAAAGAACAAGATCGGGGACCTTATCACCCGTTCAACGAGCGATCTTGGCGCCGTCAGGATGGCGATAGGCTGGGGGCTCGTTGCCGGTCTTGACGGAACAGTGATGGCGCTTTCGATCATGATCATAATACTCATACAGTACACGGGGACGGCGGCGTTTGCCGTGCTGCCACTGCCGTTCATAACGGTGCTGATAATATTTTTTGGCCGTATGGTTGGGGCCCGTTTCAAAAGGGCGCAGGAAACAAATTCCGCGTTAAGCGAGACCGTGCAGGAGACGTTTGCCGGAATCCGCGTAGTAAAATCGTTTGTAAAAGAGGCATGGTTCATAAAACGTTTTGCGGAAAACAACGACGATTACCGCGAGGCAAACATGGCCGTCATAAAGCTGTACGGTTTTTTTATGCCGCTGATCTCGTTTCTCGCCGGTTTTACATCGCTGATCGTGTTGCTTGCGGGAGGACGGCGCGTGGTACTCGGCCTTATGACGCCGGGCGATCTGGTCGCGCTTTTCAGCTACATGAATATGCTTATCTGGCCCATGTTCGGCGCGGGCTTTACGGTAAATATTGTGCAGCGCGGCGCGGTCTCGCTCAGGCGCATAAACGAAATCCTTGACACGGAGCCTTCCATAAAAAACGCACGTATTGAATTCGGAGGTAACGCGGAAGTTTCCAGCGGTTCCGGTTACGGAGACGGCATAATCGAAATAAAGAATCTGTCGTTTGCTTACGAGGAAGGCAAAAATGTTCTGCGCGGCATCAGCCTCACCGTCAAAGAGGGCGCGGCGCTCGGACTGCTCGGCAGGACGGGCGCGGGAAAATCAACGCTGGTAAAACTGCTGCCCCGTATGCTGGACCCTCCGCCTGGAACCGTTTTTATAAAGGGCCGCGATGTCCGCGACTGGGACCTCGGCGCGTTGCGTTCACTGTTCGGCGTGAGCCCGCAGGACAGCTTTATGTTTTCGGACTCTATAAGGAACAACCTTGCCTACGGACACGACGGCGCGGATAACAGTCTTGTAAAAGCTATGTGCGGTATTTCCGCGCTGGACCGCGATATTGAAACTTTTTCGGACGGTGTAGAAACGTTGATAGGCGAGCGCGGCCTCACCCTTTCCGGCGGACAGAAACAGCGGCTTTCGATCGCGCGCGCGATAATAGTTCAGCCTGAGATACTGATCCTGGACGATTCGCTTTCCGCGGTTGACGCGGAAACGGAAAAGCAAATCGTAAAAAATATATACAGCGCCCGGAAAAATAAAACAACAATTATAATTTCTCACCGCGTGTCCGCCTTTTCCGGCGCGGACTTCGCGGCGGTGTTGGAGGGCGGTTCCCTTGCCGAATACGGCGCTCCGGCGGTTCTCATGGAAAGCGGCGGCTACTTCTCAAGGACCGCCGCGCTCCAGCAATTGTATGGGTGATGTATGAGCGATTATTTTGACAGAGAAGAGATCGTAAAGGATTACGACAGCGTAATTTTCAAGCGTATACTGGCTTACATAAAACCGTACCGCCGTCTCGCGCTCGTAACTTTTATCGCGCTGGCTGTGTCAACAGCCGGCGAGCTTTTGCTCCCCGTTCTGGAACAGCGCCTGGTAGACGATGCTATCGTCGCCCGTTACATCGCGCTGGATACCGCCGGCGCGGCGTGGCAAAGCATATCGAAAAGGGCCTCCGCCGCGCTCGCTGACATTCCACGGGCCGGCGGCCTTTTCCGGACGAAACCGATAAAAATAAACGATACCCTCTTTGTTCCGCAGAATCAGAAGCTCCGTATCTCCGGCGGCATAGAAAAAGAATTGCGCGAAAAAAATATTTTGGACGTCGACCAGTGGTACGTGTTCCACCTAAACGAAAAAAACCGTTCCCTTGTTTTAGGCAGCCCGCTGTTCATCCACGATGAAAATTACGCGGCGGTAAAGGCTGGTCTCCTTAAGACTCTCTCAAAGGATCAACTGCTTGCCGTGCGCGGCGCGGACATCAGCCGCATATACGCCGTGTCCCTGATCCTGTTCATCTCCCTTTTGCTGGTATTCGCAGCCGCTTACGTTCAGACCTGGAGCGCGAACCTCATAGGCCAGCGCGTGATGAAGGATATGCGCCTCGAGCTCTTTCAAAAAACTGTCTCGCAGTCCACCGCCTTCCTCTCCCGCCACCCGGTGGGCCGCATAGTAACGCGGCTGGGCGGCGATGTGGAAACGATAAACGACTTCTTTACGTCGGTAATGGTGGCGCTTCTAAAGGATGTTTCCGTGATGACCGGCGCGCTTGTAACGTTGTTCCTGCTGTCGCCGCGCCTTGCCCTCGTCGTGCTGGCCTGTATGCCGCCTGTCATCCTCTGCACCGTGTTAAGCCGCCTCCGGGCGCGGGACGCCTTCCGCCGCCAGCGCACCGCGTCGTCCGCCGTTACCTCCTACCTGTCCGAGCGGTTGTCAGGCTTGCAGATTGTCCAGTACTTCAGGCGGGAACGGCGGAGCATGGACGAGTTCGCCGCCCTCAACGGCGAGCTCCTTTCCGCCAACTTGGGCGAAATCCGCGTGTACGCGGTCTTCCGCCCCATTGTCGAGTTTATGGCGACCTTCACGACCGCCGCGCTGATTGCCGTGGGCGGTATGCTCGTCCTCAACTTGTCGCTCTCCCTCGGCGTTTTGATAGCGTTCATCAACCTGGTGGCGATGTTTTACGCGCCGGTCATGGATATTTCCGAGAAGTACACGATTCTCCAGTCCGCGATGGCGGGTGGCGAGCGTGTTTTTGCGCTGCTGGACACGGATCAGCGTATTCCGGACGAGGGGACTCGTGAAATCTCATCGCTTCGCGGGCATATTGAGTTCCGGGATGTGCGCTTCAGCTACAAAACCGGCGAGGTGGTGCTAAACAACTTGAGTTTTCAGGTGAAGCCGGGCGAGATGGCGGCGATTGTGGGTTATACCGGCGCCGGGAAGACCACGATTACCAATGTTTTAACCCGGTTGTGGGATATTGATTCGGGGTCGATCACGATTGACGGTATAGATATCAGGGAAATCCCGCTCCGGTCTCTCCGCCGCGAGGTTCTGCCTGTGTTGCAGGATGTTTTCCTGTTCTCAGGCTCCATAGCGGACAATATAACGCTTGGTCTCCAGCTTCCGCCCCCGGACGCCCGCGAGGCGGCTATCGCCGCGGCCACGGCGGTCGGCGCCCACGACATCATCATGCGGCGCGGCTCAGGCTACGACACATTGCTCTCCGAAGGCGCGGCCAACATCTCAGGCGGCGAGCGCCAGCTTATTAGTTTTGCCCGCGTCATCGCCCACAACCCTTCCATTGTCGTGCTGGACGAGGCGACTAGTTCCATCGACACGGAAACGGAGCGTCTCATACAGGCCGGCATGGAGCGTATTCTTTCCGGCAGGACTTCTATTGTGATAGCTCACCGCCTCTCGACAATACGGAACGCAGACCGCATCCTCGTGCTGAAAGGCGGCGCGATCGCCGAACAAGGCAAGCACAGCGACCTCCTAGCCCTAAACGGCATCTACGCCAAGCAGGCAGGCAGGTTACACCCCCTCGCCAAGCCATGTAACAACGGTAGGAGTTTGCGGTAAGCCAGCCGCTAGGCTGGTGGCGCAAACTCCTATGCAAGCGCGAAGCGCTTGCACGCTGAGCGTGAAAGAGGGCCAGCCTGCGCCGTAGGCAGGCAGGCGGTTACGCGCTTAGGCAACCCGCCCCTTCACTATCGCTATTCACTTCCAAAATAGCGTCTCTCAAAACTTCCGGCAAAAAAAAAAGCGGCGCGGCCTGGTATGGCCGCGCCGATCTCACCCCGCTTTTTATGGTTTTCGGTTATCCGATTGCATCCTGACCGGACTCTCCGGTACGGATACGGATAGTTTCTTCTATAGGCAGAACAAATATTTTGCCATCGCCGATTTCGCCGGACCGCGCTCCTTTGATTATCGCGTCCACAGTCGGTTTAACAAAGTTATCGTTTACCGCAATTTCGATTCGCACCTTTTTAAGGAGGTTTACTTCCATTTCGACCCCCCGGTACTGTTCGGCATAACCTTTCTGCTGACCGCAGCCAAGCGCGTTCGTTACGGAAAGTTTGTAAACTTGAGCCTTGTACAATTCCTGCTTAACATCATTCAACGCGTGAGGTTGAATGTACGCTACAATTAACTTCATCGCCGCCTCCTTATGTATTGCTGAATATTTGGAAGCCGGCATACGCTTCCGCCTTGTGCTCGGACAGGTCAAGACCTACCAGCTCTTCCTTTGGACTAACCCGGAGGCCAAAAATAGCCTTGATCACGAGGAACAGGATAAGGCTCGTGACGACCGCCCAGGCGCCTACAGCCAGGATACCGATAAGCTGTATGCCAAGCTGACCAAAACCGCCGCCGTGGAGGAGCCCAATGATCCCGTCATCCGGGGCGTTGGCCCAGATGCCGACGGCGATCGTGCCGAAAATGCCGCATACGCAATGCACGGAAACCGCGCCCACCGGATCGTCAACTTTGAGAACCTTGTCGATAAATTCCACCGCCAGTACCACGAGAACTCCCGCAATAAGGCCGATGACAACCGCCGCTCCAGGGGAAACAACCCCGCAGGGCGCGGTTATCGCCACAAGGCCCGCAAGAACCCCGTTCAGGGTCATGGAAGCGTCCGGTTTCTTGAACCAGAGCCATGAGAAGATGAGGGCGCCGGCGGCGCCGGCGGCGGCGCCCAGGGTAGTGGTTACGCAAACCCGGGAAATATTGATGCCGCTCCATATACTGCCCCCGCCCAGGGATGTAAGGGTAGAAGCGCCGTTAAAGCCGAACCATCCGAAGAATAAAAGAAGCACGCCCAACGCCGCGTACGGGATGTTATGACCGGGAAACGCCTTGACGGAAATTTTCCCGTCCGATCCTCTTATATACTTCCCAATCCTGGGGCCTAGCACTCCTGCGCCCATCAAGGCGGCCCAGCCGCCTACGGAATGTACCACTGTGGAACCGGCAAAGTCGTGGAAACCGAGTTTGGCAAGCCAGCCGTCGCCGCTCCATGCCCAGTGACCTGAAATGGGGTAGATAAAGGCTGAGATAAAGCAGGTGTAGATCAGGTAAGACTTGAACTGGGTACGCTCCGCCATTGCCCCGGAAACTATGGTAGCCGAGGTCGCGGCGAAGACCACTTGGAAAAACCAGTTTCTGTACACCTCCGCGTTTTCCTGGGTCAGTTCCATCTGGTTAAAGAAAAACTGGTCCGTCCCGATAAGGCCGCCCAGCGCGTCCTTTCCGTACATGAAGCCCCAGCCGAGGGCCCAGTACACAATGGCGCCGAAGCAGAAGTCCATCACGTTTTTCATCGTGATGTTGGTGGCGTTTTTTGCCCTCGTAAGCCCCGTTTCAACCAGCGCAAAGCCGGCCTGCATGATGAACACGAGAATGGCGCCTATGAATAGCCACACCACATCCAGAGAAAATCCCAGACTCTCAATACTTTCCTGCGCAAAGACGGAACCGGAGCCAGCCACGACCAGCCCCATCAGCACAGCCGCAATTAACTTTTTTTTTCGCATTTTTCCTCCTAATGAGAATTTTTTTTCTGTAAGTTATAAAGCAAAAAATGTGCCAATCACTATTACCGCCGGAGAGTTTGCGGCGAATGTCAGATAAGCTCAACATGGCGCGCCGGGTTGCAGCCTTTTTCGTACAGAGCGCGGGAATTTTTCAAATTAAGTGGATAGTCTGCTTCCAGCCCTTAGCGATCCATAGTCCCGCCACACTACAATTTTGTAGGCAAGAATAGTATTTATACATAATTGTATGTTTAATCGTTATAAATTCTCAACAATACCGTTATGTAAGTTGTTTACGGTCTGGTCCGCCGCGTTCTTCTCAGCGGTCCGTCCTGTTCATTCAGGCGGTTTCAAGTTAAGATGAGGCATGGATTTAGAGATGCTGCGCTCTCGCGCGGCGATAATACAAAGCGTAAGGCGTTTTTTTGACGGACGCGGTTACCTTGAGCTTGATACGCCGGCGCTTGCGCCGGATTTGATCCCCGAATCGTGCCTTGAGGTTTTTAAAACAACGCTGCTGCCTGCCGTGAATAGCCGTAAGCAGACGGCCCGCGACTATTGGCTTGTGCCGTCGCCTGAAATCTGGATGAAGAAACTGATTGCGGAGCACAGGACGGATGTGTACCAGATTTGTAAATGTTTCAGAAACTGTGAATCGTCCGGATTTGCGCATAGTCCCGAATTCACGATGCTCGAATACTATACTATGGATGCGGATTATACCGATTCGCTTGATATAACCGAGGACTTGTTCGATGCGCTTGCCTGCGGCGGCGCGGAAACGCTGGAGCCGCCCTTTGCGCGGTGGACTATGGATGAGGCTTTCTCCCGGCTTGCCGGTTTCAGCCTGACGGAAGCCCTTGAAAACGGGACTCTGCTCCGCGAGGCCCGCCGCCTTGGCCTTGAACCGCCTGCCGGATCAGGAGACGGTGATATTTACAACCTGTTATTTATCCACGCGGTTGAGCCCCGCCTGCCCAGGGAAAAGCCGCTTGCCCTGGTTGACTATCCCGCCGCCGTCTCCTGTCTTGCCAAGTTGAATACCGGGGGCGATGCAGCCGGGGCGGGGGGCTGTCCCGTCCCAATGACGAGGCAGCGCTGGGAATTGTACGTCAACGGCATTGAACTGGCAAACTGTTTTTCGGAAGAAACGGACGCGGAAGAGGTGCGTAAATTTTTTTTGTCGGAGCAGGAAGAAAAGACCCGCCGCGCCGCCGTGCCCCACAAGGTTGACGGCGATTACTGGAAAACATTTTTGCCTCGAAAGGCAGCGGACGGCGCCCTGCTGCCCTTCCCGCGCTGTTCCGGCGTAGCGCTCGGCCTTGACCGCCTCATCATGGCGCTTACCGGCCGCGGCGCTATTGATGCCGTAATCCCCTTCCCGATGGAACCGCTTTTGTCGTAAAGGTGGTCGCCATGGTATGCTGACACATACCCCTCTTTTCACTTAGAAAAATTATGGCGCAATGCGCCCCCTTGTCATAGTTTTTTTTCTCTGGTATACTTATTATGATATAATTATTCATGGGAGGGAAAAATGAATAACAGTACACTTGGGGCAAAATTTATGCTATTTGTTTTTGCGTTTACCGTGCTGGCTTCCGCCGGTATCAACGCACAAGTTCACAACAAAGACTACTACTACGAACGGGCCCGCTGGAGATCGGCGACGGGTGACAATGCCGGAGCTCTGGATGACTTGAATCTGGCATTAACACTAGCTCCTGATGATCCGCATCTCTACAATACACGTGGTATTGTTTATGAGAAACGTGGCGATTATACCGCCGCGCGCGCCGACTATGAACATGCATTGCGGCTCAATCCTGATTCGGCAGAGGCAAAGCACAACATTAACAACCTGAACGAAAAACTGAGTGGTATGAATTTGGTCAATGCCGGAACCGTACCCACGGGCTATACACAGCCTGCGCCTGCTCAGCAGACGACTTACGTGCCGGCGCGGCCTGTACAGCAGCAGCGCTACACGCCGGTACGGTCACCACAACAGGAAGTAGCCGCACAGGTACGGGTTGCACAGCAGCAAAGCTATGCGCCGGCTCAATCAGCTCAGCAGGCGACTTACCCGCCAGCGCGGCCTGTACAGCAGGTAACTTATGGATCGTTACCGCCTGCCACTCATACGGAAAATATAAATTTTCTGAATACCTCCGCTGTAAGCTACAGTCGTTCCGGTATGAATATAGGGTTGTTTCGTCAAACCGGAACGCCTGTGGTAAACGACTATGGTAATGTTTTACAGCCGGCAGCCTTACGGACAGACGCAGGCGTCTACGGTCAGACCCCGTACAGAGCGCCCGCCCATAAAACATTTGTGGATGCCGCCGCCGAAAACAACAATAATTACGGTATAATGCTGAACAGTTCAGGACGCTTTGAAGAGGCTGTCGTAAAGTTTACCGAAGCGATAGAGATATACCCTGAATATGCGATCGCGTACAACAACCGCGGCGTTGCCTATGCGTCTACAGGCGACTTTGTACGGGCGACCGAGGACTTCATCAAGGCTCTGCGTATCAACCCGTACTACTACGATGCCCAGGTAAATTATAAGCGCATAAACGGAAACGTGAGTGTGGCGGCGGTAACCGAATAGACGGCGCTTGTGCGGCCTGGCGTTGGGGGCCGTACAAGCGCCGTTAGGCTGCCCGTAATTTTTTTATGTTCCTGCCGGGCACGCCGGTGGGCTTTATGTCCCCGGATTTTGGAACAACTCCGTATAACAAAACTGCAAGCGCGGCAGGCGCTGCTATGGTACTCCCCCGTGTTGCGGTGTTACCATGCGGAAACCCATGTAAAGGAGGGCTGCCATGAAAGATGTCCTTACCCTGCCGGCTGTTTTTCAGAATAACATGATCCTACAGCGGCAAAAACCCGTTCGGGTTTGGGGAACAGGCCCGGCGCGGAGTTTCGTGCGGGCGGCGCTTGACGGCGTGGAGGCCTCATGCGCCGCGGGGGAGGACGGCGGCTGGGAACTCCGCTTCCCGCCTATGGAGGCGTCCTCCGGGTCAACCCTTACCCTGTTCTGTAACGATCAACCGGCGCGTTCATTTGAAAATGTCGCGGTGGGAGAAGTCTGGGTGGCAGGCGGTCAGTCCAACATGGAATTCGCGCTCCGCTACGAACGCCGGCGCCGGGAGGTTTTCCGCCGCCCCGCCGATCCGTTGCTCCGGTACTACGAGGTTCCCAAACGAAGCTGGGACGGACAGCGGGAGGGGGACCCCTTTACCGGCGGCGATTTTTCAGGCCAGGGGGTATGGCGTCATTTCTGCGGGGAAAACGCCCCGCTCTTTTCGGCGGCGGCCTACTACTTCGCGGCCCGGCTGCGGGAAGAGCTGGGAGCAAACGTCCCTGCCGGCATCATCAGCTGCAACTGGAGCGGCAGTCCCGCCTTTGCCTGGATAGGTGAGGATGACCTGCGCTCCGATAGGGAACTGTCCCATTTCTGGACGGAATACCACGACAGGATAGAGGCTCAGGACGGCGAAGCCTACGTGAGGGCGTACGAAAAGTCCCAAGCTGAAGGCCGCTCCCCGCTGATGAGGGCAGCCTACGACCTCTATATGCGGGGCAGGATACCTGTCTGGATGGGAGACGCCCTGAAAAAAGTAGACCCCGGCTTTTTCGAGCTACAGCTTGAAGGCCCGCGTGACCCCTGGCGTCCCTGCGGGCTCTACTCAACTATGGTATCGGCCATCGCCGGCTATAGCTGCCGGGGCGTCATCTGGTACCAGGGCGAGGGGGACGATGCCCGCCCGGAACAGTACGCCCGGCTGTTCAGCCTGGTGATACAGAGCTGGCGGCAGGCTTGGGGGGACGGGCTTCCTTTCATCTTTGCCCAGCTTGCCGCTTTTGAGCGGGATCACTTTCAGCGGGGAGACAGCTTCCCCGAACTGCGCCGTCAGCAGGAACTGACGGCGGACGCCGTGCCTCTCACCTGGATGATCTGCGCGATAGACGCGGGTGAACGGTTCAACATACACCCCGGCAGCAAGGGGCCCGTGGGGGAGCGCCTGGCGGCGGCGGCCCTGGCGCAGGTCTACGGCCTTGACATCCCCTGGCGCTCTCCACGGGCGCGGGAGGTCTTCTGCCACCCGGACGGAACTGTCCGCGTCAGGTTTGACGGCTGCTACGGCGGCCTCCTGATTCGGGGAGGCCGGCTAAAGGGGCGCTGCCTCAAGCTCTTTTCCCGGAACGTTGAAATGAAGCGGTTCGACGCCCATACCGAGGGGGACACGCTGGTTATCAAACCGCCGGGACGGCGCGGCGCTGACATAGACGCGGTACATTACGCCTGGGAGCCTTACACGAGGGCGAACCTGTTTAACGCCGAAGGCTTCCCCGCGCTGCCCTTTCGCCTGACAAGGGGAGACGATTCCGTCTGGCGGCGGGACAAATCATCTTAACTTATGGAGGAAAACAAACGAGGTTCCGGACGCGGCGCGGCTTAGGAACTGTGCGGAAATAACATGACCAAACGGTCATGTTATTTCCTAATTGCATAAGCAATTAAAATAAAATGCTGTGCATTTTATTTATGCACAGTTCCTTACCGTGAGTCCCGGTTTTATCGACACACATTCCCACAACAACTTTTACGGGGTTGCAATGTTCCCTGAATAATCTTAAGGGTGAAATTATCACTGATGAACAACAAATCTTTTGTTCAACGCGGGATGACTCCTTAGCTCTTGGCGTACGTTCGGCGTATGCCGGCGCAGCCTGGCATGCACAACTCGACAGCAAACTGAACTACACTTTCAAAGTTGTTGCCGTCAAGCCGGGCGGCCGTATCCTCCGGGCTGTTCAACAGACGCCAGGTTTTGGGAATATGTTCCACGCCGCGCCGCTGCCGCTGTTCGCCGGAGATGAGCGCGTTGACGTACAGGTCATTTCTGCGGACGATCACGGAAAAGTCCGCCGCCTCTTTTTCGGGCAGCACCGTTATCGTCTGGGCCGCCATGCCGGCCCGCAAAAAACCGGCGTCGTCTGAAAAGGGCGTAGGCAGCAGCAGAAAACGCCCGTCAAGGCTGTTCTTTGCTGCCCCGATCGCCCTTAGCTGAAGCTGCCGGAGGCGGTTTTTAAGCGGAGCAACCTCCCCGCTGTGGAAATTCTTCAACAGATGTCCCGCCGTTTTGGAAATTATCAGCGTATCGCCCCGCCCGCACGCGTCAAAAATAAAAAACCAGCCGGTTTCCAGTCCCACCCTGCCGAGACCCTGCGCAAGCAGGTATGACCCCTGAGACTTTATTCCTTCGCCGCTCATCAGCTCCTCCTTGTCCGTGAAGATGATGAGCCATTCCCCGGCGGCGCGGCCTCGCAGGCGGAGCGCGGCCTCTATCAACATGAAAACGGCAGCCCCGTTATCGTTAGCTCCCGGGCTGCCCTGTGTCCTGTCGTAATGCGCGGCCAGGACAACCGGCCCCCTTTTTTCCCCCGCTCGCAGCGTGTACGACTGGGACGCGACAAAGATATGCCGTTTACCCGCGATATTAACGACGGAAACAGGCAGTTTCATCTCATCAAGCAGCGACATCAGCACGTCAAACCTGTCGTTTTTTGTATCGATAAAGTCGTTAAAACGGTGGTAAGGCGGGGAGGGCTTGCCGGAGTTGACCGTTCCCTCTCTAGGAACGGACATTACCGCTCGCGGTAAATGATGCGTCCGCGGCTCAGATCGTAGGGGGACAACGCGATTTTTACATGATCGCCCGGTACAATCCTGATGTAGTGTTTGCGCATTTTTCCGGAGAGATGGGCAAGTATCAAGTGCCCGTTCTGGTTGTCGAGTTCCACCCTGAACATGGTGTTAGGTAAGGCCTCTTTTACTACGCCTTCAACCTCTATAGCTTCTTCTTTTGCCATGCTTCAATCTAATACTTTTCAAAAAGCGCTGTCAATCGGGCAGGCCAGCCTGCACCAAACATACGCCAGTAGCCGACTCATTGTCCTTGATATTCGCTGAGCGTGAAAGCAAGCTGGTTAGCCCCCTCGCTAAGCCATGTAACAACGGTAGGAGTTTGCGGAGACAACCGCTTCGCGGTTGTCCAAGCGCTCAGCGCTTGCGTAGCAAACTCCGGAGCTCAACGCGTAGCGTTGAGCCAGCCTGCACCGAACATACGCCAATGGCTGAGGACTCGTCCGTGTTATTCGCTGAGCGTGAAAGGTAACGGGTTATTAAGAAGGGGGGCACAATTTCCACACCGTTTTCGCAAATCGCCGCCGAATCGCCGCGCCCCCCTACGGCCGCACTTCGTTGCGGCCTACCCCCAATCAGGGACATCACCGACCCGCGTGTGGGTTGTGCCGCCGGCACAACCCACAGCGGCAAGCCGTAGGCTTGCCACGTCATTGCGAGGCGCGTAGCGCCGAAGCAATCCAGTGGGGAAATTATTTGGCTGGATTGCTTCGTACCCTAACGGGTACTCGCAATGACGGGTGAGCGAGTCGTCCTTGTGGGCGGCTTGTGAGGAGGGCGGATCACGGCAGTATTGACGAAATGCTGTCCACATTGAAGCAGTAACGGCGCGTTCGATCATAAGCCGTTTGCCGCGTTGACCTGGGGCGTTAAACTGTCCTATCATTATACGGAAAAACAGGAGAACCATGACAATGGAACTTAAAGAAATTATAGCGTTGATATTCAAACCGGATGATTCAAAAAAAACAAATTATTTCAAAGAAGAAATAAGCATAAACGGGTTTTTAAATTTTTGCCGCGCAAACATGCTGCTGATAGCGGCGATAACATTTGCCGTATTCTGCACGTATGGGATAAAACTTTGGTTTTACAGCATAGGGATCGATACGGAACTTGTAATGGCCGGTTACGGATCAGGCGGAACGAACACGGGCGCCACGATGGGCCGCTGGGGCGGAGACATACTGGGAAAGTTTTTTGGTCTGTTTCAGATAAAAGAAATGAATCCCTGGCTTGCGTATTTTTTGGGTTTTTGCCTGTTTTGGCTGGTTGTTATCGAATGGTGTTACTTTATAAACATATTTTCAAACAAACAGGGCGTAAACGACAGTCTGATACCTTTTGCCGTAGTATCCGCAACGATGCAGGTTTGGATAGAAATGTTTTACTTTCCCGGCTGGAATACGCAGTTTATGCTTTTTTTATGCCCGATAATTACATACCTGCTTTACAAGGGATTCCTGGACGATGAAAAATTAAAAGTCATAATCGGCTTTGTCATGCTTCTGCTCCTTGTTTCAACCTATCAAAGTATGCTTCTGCTTTTCTGTATTGCCATATTCATCGCGTTTATCCTGCTTCAGGAAAATTCCGATTACGATAAAAAATTGTACGGCTTCCTTTGCCTGAAACTTTTTATATGCCTTGCCGCCGCTTTATTCCTGTACTTCTTTGGCAACGGTATCGTATTAAGAATGTATAATACGCAGCAGAACGGGTACATAGACCGGATGATACGCTGGGGCAAAGACCCTGTAATGTCGAATCTTAACGCAATAAAGAATTATTTTTTTAACCTTATGCTCGGCAGATCACGCATAACAAGTTTTAATTATTTATTGCCGGTGGTGCTGCTGTTTACCGCACAGGCGGTATATACGGGAACTCATAATATAAAGACAGGCAGGCGCGCGCTTTTCATTCTGGCGGCAATAGGCGTACCGCTGACTTTCTGCGTGCTCCCGGTAGCCGGCGCATACTCGCCGCCGCTCCGTTCACAGTACGCGCTGCCGTTTGCGCTCGGTTTCATGCTCTACTACCTTGTAACGCATTACAGGAAATTCTTCTCGGTGCTCGTGTTTGCCGCCGCGATCGTAATAGCGATGTTTCAGGCGCAGATCGGTTCGCAGATGTACTATTCCGATTACATGCGTTACCAGGAGGATGTACGGCTTGCCGGAGACTTTGCCAGGCTTTTAGTACCGTTCGAAGACTCAGGCAATAACATACCGGTGGCCTTTGTCGGCAAGATACGTGCCGCCGAAAAATTCAGAAGAAACTATATAGAAGGCGAAATTGTCGGGCGCTCGTTCTGGGGTTTGCAGGGCGCATGGACTAGCTCTCCCATAGACGGCCTTAGTTTTATGCGCACGATAGGGCTCAACTACCCGTTCCCCAACGAACGGCAGCTCAACGCCGCGCTGCAAGCGGCGCAGTATATGCCGTCCTATCCGGCGGAAGGCTGCATAGCGCGCCTGGACGATGTAATCGTCTTTAAACTTTCAGACGACCTATACGGTTTGTAGTCCCCGCCGGCAGGCAGGCCAGCCTGCACCGAACGTACGCCAATGGCTTAGGAGTCGTCCTTGCGAATCGCTGAGCGTGAAAGATAACGGGTTATTAAGAAGGGGGGCACAATTTCCCCACCGTTTTCGCAAATCGCCGCCGAATCGCCACGCCCCCCTACGGCCGCACTTCGTTGCGGCCTACCCCCAATCAGGGACATCACCGACCCGCGTGTGGGTTGTGCCGCCGGCACAACCGCACAGCGGCAAGCCGTAGGCTTGCCACGTCATTGCGAGGCGCGAAGCGCCGAAGCAATCCAGTGGGAAAATCATTTGACTGGATTGCCACCGCCTGCGGCGCTCGCAATGACAGCGGCTTGCCGCCTGCCGCCCCATCTCGTGAACAACGGGTGGTCACTGCCATTCCTTGCCAATCACCCGATTCCGGCGTATGCTAAAGCCATGACCATCGGACAAACCGTTGAAATACCGGAAAACCACCGGCTCGTTCTTGACGTTCCCCGGGAAATACCCCCGGGCACGACCATTCTCACCTTTACGCCGGCTCCCGCGGGACCGCCGGAAGACGGGCCGCCTGCTGAAGACGAGTTCGACCGTATCTGCGACTTTGCCAGGACCCTGCCCCGGCCCGAAGGCGTGTACCGCTGCGAGGAAATCCTCGATGCGGCCGCGGCGGCGGCCGATGCCGGCACAGCGCGGGAGTACCGGCTCATGGCGGCGAAAATCCGTGGCCGCCTGTCGCGCCCCGAACTGTGGCCCGAATCGGTGAGGACAGTCCGCGCCATGCGGGACGAGTGGGACGACCCCTGGAAGCAATCCCCCAATGGGTAAACCGCTTTTTGTCCTTGACTCATCGGCAATCATCGGACATCTTAACCGGGAGATGGACGTGGACGCCTGTATCGGTCCCGATGCCGTCCGTTGTACCAGCGTGGTGGGCTTTATGGAAACCCTTGCCAAGCCGGGCATTACGGCCGCCCAGGAAGCGGAAGCGCGGCGCTTCCTTTCCGGCGGAGAAGTCATTGATCTGACTCCCGCCATCCGGGACGAAGCGATCATAATTCGCCGTCCCTGCAAATTAAAGCTCCCCGACGCGATTATTGCCGCTACCGCAGTCATATTAAACGCCTCCCTCCTTTCCAACGATGATCATTTCCACACCCTTATCTGGCCCGGACTTTCTGTCCGCAGGGCAAATACAATGAGCAATGCGAAGTGAGGAGAACGCAAAGCCCTCAAACCTCAATCTTCCATTGCTCCCTGTTCACCGCGCCATTGATCATTGTTGCGTTTCGCGCTATATTCTACCTATGACCATTGAACAAACCGTCGAAATACCGGCAAACTACCGGCTCGTCCTTGACGTTCCCCGGAAAATCCCCATCGGCAGGGCCATTCTCACCTTTACCCCGGCTCCTGCGCCGGTACAAAGAAAAATCGACCCGGTAAAAGCGGAAGAAGCCCGGAAACGTCTCTGCGGTATGGGTAAGACCGACGGCCACGAGCTTGACCGGTTTATGGCGGAAAAGGCGGCGGAAAAGGGCTTTGAGGCGTGAGTTATCTCCTGGATGCCTGCGCCCTGCTTGCCTTTATCAACAAGGAAACCGGGTGGACCATTGTTGACGGACTTTTGAAACAGGCCGCCGCGGGGGATGCCGTCCTTTTTATGAACGCCATAAACTTTTATGAAACCGTAACTATTCAGTCGCCTTTACCTTTTTGCATATTCATTCAAAAATGAGTGGATATTATGAGTATTTATGCAATACATAGGCAATTTTTGTATATTTATGCAAATATTATGACCCGACTGACTAGATACATGAAACCTACTACAAAAAGCTGCAACAAGAGGGCCAACAAGTTGCCGACGCGATTCGTGATACGGCGGCGGATTTGGCAATCAGCGTCCTTGACGTATTTCCCGCCGCCGGTGTAATGGAGGAATCCGCTCGGCTTAAGGCTTCCTACAGAATTTCTCTTGCCGATTCCATCGCCGTGGGCACTGCTTCCGTGCTGGGTTTCACCCTGGTTACCGCCGACCATCATGAGCTTGACCGTGTTGAACAAAACGAAACTATCTCCTTTCATTGGATACGCCCCCCTTTATCAATGAGCAGTTAGCAATGAGGAAAATCGAAGTTATCCTCCCCCTTCACTATTCACTCTATCATGCCGTTGTGTGGGGGGGCAGCGCCGAAGCAATCCGGACTGGAAATCATTTGCCTCTTCACTCCGAATTATTTATTTAACGAATACGCTTGACGAAAAAGTTGGAGAGCGGTAAAGTATCGAATTGGAAGTTGTTCAATCATGGCAACGAATTTTGGGCTGCGTAAAAAAATTATGCCTGGAGGTTTTTATGAAAAGGCAAAGAATGAATGTAAAGACGGTGGCGGTGGTAATTTGCGGGTGCGTACTGGCGGCGCAGGGGTGCGAGAATGAGATGCGCGATGTGGCCCGGCCAATTGAGGTTCTGGTGGAGAGCGGCATAGAGATAACGACGGCGCGGCAGCTTGCGGATATAGGGATTGCGGAGGAGTATCCGGCGGACGGCGAGTATTATCTGTCTGGGGACATTGATCTGTCGCCGCTGTGGGATGTGGAGAAGGGCGGCGAGGCTGGTTATGTATGGCGTGGGATTGGCAGCACGTGCAGGGAATGTGGCGCGCCGCTTCTTTCCGCTGACAAGATAAACCACACCCTGCCGCTGCGGTGCGAGAACCGTGACTGCGTTCTATATTTGCAGTCCCAGCAGCCTTTTTCCGGGATGTTGCATGGCAACGGGAACACGATCAAGGGCCTCAAGCTGCCGGCAGCGTCGGCAGGCGGTACCGGCTATGAGGAGGCGCTGTATTTCGGGCTGTTTGGGTTCATAAACACGGCGTATATACATGATTTGACGGTGGAGGTGGCAAATAATAAAGATGAGCGGGCCGCCTATTCCAGCCCCACCGCCGCGACTGTTAATGCGAAGCCAAGTTTCGGGGTACTGGCGGGGGTGGCCCGTGGTTCCCGCATAGAAAATGTCAGTATTATACCCGCTGCTACTACAGGCGCGGGGCTCTATGTTTCAGGGCCTGTCTCAGCCACGACTTCGGCAGCCTATATAGGCGGCGTGATCGGGCAGGGGTTCAATACTTTGCTTGCCAACGTTTCCTCCGAGTCGGTGCTGGATGTAACAGGCGTGGGAATTGAGTATACCGGCGGGATAGCTGGCTCAATGACGGGCACGATAAGCGGCGCGAAGGTGCTTGGGAATATCAACGTATATAAAGATGGAGATAAGAAAGGTTCAAATGTCGCTGGTATATGCGCGGAGACGGTCACAACCCCCTCTGTTGTCATACAGGGCTGCAAGGTAAAGATGGAATCCCTTACCGCTACAAGCAATGGGGGCTCCATTTCGGGAATTGGAACCGGGAATATTACTGACTGTTCTGTTGACATCGACCTCATCAAAGGGGTGATCAATTACACAAGCGGCGCAGCAGGCGGCTTTACGGTGGGCGGCATTTCAGCAAAACCCACCTCAGACATAGAACGGTGCGACGTTAGTTTTGCTACACTTGAAGTTTCAACAGCTACAGATAAAACCGCATACGGCACGACTTATATAGGCGGCATTTTTGGTATTTCGGGTAATACAGCAATGAACTGCGTTGTTAAATACAAGGGGGGGGGGGGGGTAAAGATATGCCTTCCTAATGCAACTTCTGCCAGTGTCTATGTGGGCGGTATTGCCGGGAATATCACCGGGTCTACCTCAATAATATCGCAGACCGTCATACAGGGCGAATCCCTCATAAAAGTTGCAACCGGGGCATCATCAACAATAAATATATATGTGGGCGGACTTGTGGGAACAGGCCCGTCATCGGGAACAGGCCCGGTGGTATCAAACAGCAAGGTAGACAGGCAGACGATAACAGTAAACCATACGGGAACAACGGGGGGAGTCTATGTGGGCGGGCTCGTGGGGAGCGGCCACGTATCGAACAGCGGCGTAACAGACCAGGCCATAACCGTAACAACCGCGACAACGGGGGTTGTCCGTGCGGGCGGGCTAACGGGGAACGGCACAGCCAGACAGAGCTTTACCGGCACAAATGCAAAACACGCCACACTGACGGTAACAAAAACAGACGCCACTTCTACATCCTCCGCCAACTATGCTTATGTGGGCGGAATAAGCGGGCAGACCGCGCCGACAAGTGCGTTTCAGTTTGAAAATAACTATGCGTTCTGCGATGTAACGCTGGTATCGGCGGGGATTATCAACGGTACATCAGGGTACCAGGCGGCAGGCGGACTGGTCGGATACTTTTCTGGAAACACCACCAGCACCTTCGTCAGGTACAGCTTCGCCGCGGGCAGGGTTACCGTTACGAACAATTATTCAACCGGAGGGGGCGCTGTCTATGCTGGCGGCATCGCGGGCTACAAGAATAATGGCACTAATGCCGCAAATATAAAAATCTCCGCCTGCGCCGCTCTGAACAGCGCGATTACGATAGACGGCAGTAATTCCAGCGCGACCAAGAACTGGCGGCGTATAGCGACTATCGGCGACAAAAGCACCCAGCTTGAAAAAAACATAGCCAAAGTTGGCGGTACCAAGCCGGAAGGCGTAACTTTGGACGAGGGATTGGCAGCTAAGGACGGCCTTGCGGTAGAGAGTATTACCGAGGACACGTTCTTTGGAACGGAGGATGGGCAGCTTGGCTGGAGCCGGGATGTCTGGGCATGGGACGCGGAAAGCAAGTACCCGGTGTTGAAATAGGCTATTTGGAGACCGCGGCTTCCGGCATGACCCGGCGGGAGAACACGGCCTTCACCATGACAGCGCTAAAAACTTATAGCGCTGTCATATTCATATAGGAGAAATAAAAATGAAGAAAAGTTTTATAGCCGCGACATTGATCGCGGCATTTGTGTTCGCCTCGTGCGAACAGTCGGTTTTGACGGGAGCGCTTCCCTACGGGAACGCCGCCGTCAATGAGTCACTTAGCGCGTCCAATATTGCGCCGCAGGTTGTACAGCCCACCGCGTGGGTTCCGTTTACCCCGCTGCCGTTCACTTCCGTCTCCGGCATTACGTCTGTGGCAAGGCTTGCCACAGACGGCACATACCTGGTGGCGGCGGGATACGACAGGGACAACAGCATCCCGTACGCATCGCGCTACGACACGGTAAGCGGCGTATGGACAACGCCTGTTTCTCTTTCATCATTCTTCACGGTCAATCCGGGGGCGGCCCACTATCTGTACAACTTCTTCCTCGTAACGGGCGGCACCACCTCGACTGACGGCGCTTATTCCGCTGACGGCGCAAACTGGCAGCCGGCAAAGATCGGCTTTGGCACCAAGGCCGGTGTGTACGGCCCGGCGGAACAGCTCTATGTCGTGGCCGGGCAGAACGGGCAGGCGGCATACACCTAAACTTGACCCACAAATATCTTGCATCGTTGGTATATTTCATGCGACACTCTGCTAAAAGCCAAAAACTTTGGGAGGAATTATGCTGACAAGAAAAAGTTTCGACATAAACGAAGA
>JAIRMP010000003.1 GCA_031258615.1 Spirochaetaceae bacterium
ACAACAGTATCATTTTGATTTAATACTATTGCATTTTTCCATGAATTTATTGCCTCATTCCAATAATATATTCTTTGCAACTGATTGCTTTCTTCAAGTGCTTTTTGTTTGTATTCAAATCCTTTATTTTTATTATTTTCAAAATTATTATCATTTAATAATACATTTTGTGTCCTATTATTTAATGCATTATTTTCAATCTTTAGAGATGATTGAATATTAAAAGATATGTTTCTTGCTAGAAACACACATGTTAAAATAGATAATGCACCTATCCCAGATAAAATTATAATTTTTGCCTGTTTATTTATCATTGAAAACTCCTTATATGTATCATATGCTCAATACTATTTTTTGTCAACCATTTTTGTACAAAAAATTTGGGGTGTATTGCACATAACGTTCCGGCTGTATATGACGTTTTTGCGGTTGCGATAAAGGAACCCGTAGGTTTCCAGCAACCGCAAAAATGTGGCGGAGAAAAACCGCACAAAGGCCGTAGGCCGACTGCGGTTTTTCGTAGCCCGAGGGCGCTACTGCGCCCGAAGCATATACAGTCCTGTTATACGCCGTACCCCCACTCCATTATTACTTTATTAATAATCCAAATATTTTCCTGTCTCTATATTATGTTCTCTAAATATTGCTTCACAATGTCCAATGTGATACATTGTATGCTCAATTTGTGCTATTATTACGTCAAAGTTACTAAATTTTTTATCCGCTTTTACATCCATTTTTATTGGTAAATATAACCAATTATCATTTTTATCTTTAAACCATTTTTCACATTGAGTTTTTGTTCCATTACATATTTCCAATACATCCTGTTTTGTATGTAATTTGTTTATTACATCATTTGAGTCAATGTCCAATTCGTTATCTATACTCAACCCATTTATTCCATCACCTATTCCGTCAAAAAAACTAATTCTTTCATCTCTCAACCATAAGTAAGTCGTACCAAATGTATACACTAATTGGTGTGAAAATATATATCCAGAACATTTCTTGTTCCATAATTCGTCTGGGCATAATTCGACAATATTTTCCAATGCCTTAAAATATACCTTAAACTGTTTTTCCATACTTTTTACCAAAAGATTATTTTCCATTGATTCCTCCACTTATATTGTTATTTTATAACTTTTGTTATTTTGTGTCAATGCCTTCTTCCATATATTTTTATATAATATATTCGGATTAATTTTAGTGGGTATGGCGTATAACGTTCCGGCTGTATATGACGTTTTTGCGGTTGCGATAAAGGAAACCGCAGGTTTCCAGCAACCGCAAAAATGTGTCTGAAGTGAGCGTGGGAATGGAGCGCAGCGGAATGACCTAGCGACCGGAAGACCAAGCCCGCTACTGCGGGCGCAGCATATACAGTCCTGTTATGCGACGTAGAAAACCGTTTGCGAAGCCGCCGCCACGGACGGCGGCGGTTAAACGAGGGAGGCGGTTATTCTCACGTCACACAATATTCCCTTTTTTGAAATTATTTTTTATTTTTCCATGATTTATTTCCTTTATTTTTACTCCGCGTCAAAACTGTAAATACCTTTTTTATTTTGTTTTGTTATTTTATTCATTCCTGTTTTATTCGTTAAAATCAAATATTTTATAAAGAGAAAACATACTTTCATTTTATATCCAGATATGGTTCTCTTTATTTTAGAACTTTGATTTATAATTTATTATATTGCAAATTCAGATTTATTATTATTTCACAAATATTTTTAATTTAAATGTTATTTTCTATTTTACTGTTCAAGTTTGTTATATATTCTATAAATTTAAATATTTTATGATTCACATATTTTATTCGCAGTGGGGTCTAATACCCCGCCCTTTAGGGCGGTTAGAGTTAGTAACACTTACAAAAAATGGTAGTAGACCCCACATATGATAAATTTCCTTGCAGAACGAGCCTCCCCGCCGCTCTACAAGCGATACCCCGCCATTCATGGCGGGGAGGCTCATCATTGCCGGGGCCTTCGCGGCCCTGTACTTGGCGCTTTTTTTCGCGGCGGCCACGGTAATGGGCTTCGTCCCCATCGTCTACATTTTCGCGCCATTTGTGTTGAGCCTTGTGTTGGGGCCGGTGTATATGCTGTACGTTACAAAAATTCCCAAGCGCTGGGCCATCATGATACTGGCGGCCCTGACCGGCCTCCTTACCTCTATGGACGGTTTCCGGATTTGCCTTATATGGTCTTTGGCGCTGGGCCTCGCCGCGGAATTCATCGCCCGGCGGGGAACATCATCAAAAAAGAAATTGGTGCTGAGTTTTATGGTCTTTGGCTGTACGAACATGGGCCCCGCCTGGGTTCTGCTGCTGGCAAAACAACGCTTTCTTGATGTCTGCGCGGTGTACTACGGGCAGGACTCCGCGAACACCCTCGACCGCCTTACGCCCTGGTGGATCATCTTTGTATTCCTCGCGATGGCGATTGCCGGCGGCTTCATTGGGGGCTTATTTGGAAGCCGGATTTTGAAAAAGCATTTTGAAAAAGCAGGTCTCGTGTAATGGCCCTTGCAAATACGCCGGTTGTACGGAAACCGCTGCTGCCCATTGACCCCCGGACAAAATTTTTTCTCCTTTTTTTCGTGGGTTTCTTCACCTTTGTGTTTCCACCTTGGTACATGGAAGTTTCCGTGATGGCGGGGCTCGCGCTGCTCCTCTCCCTTAACAGGCAGGCGAAAACCGCACTCACGATGTTTCTGGTATTCTGCGTCATGCTTGCCGCCGACTTGTATCTTACGCCGTTTGTCTCCGGGGTAATCAGAAACGTCTATTTTACCGTCGTGCGGCTTGTGAGGATGCTTTTACCGCTGGCTATGGTAGGCTTACTCCTCGTCCGCACGATAACCGTTACCGAGTTTATCGCGGCGTTCCGCAAGATGCGCCTGCCCGATGGATTTATCATCCCCTTTTCCGTCATGTTCCGCTTCATACCTACGATTCACGAGGAATGGGCATCCATCCGGAGCGCGATGAAGTTTCGCGGCATAGGGATTTCGGCGCGTAATGTTTTGACCAAACCCATGATGACGCTGGAGTATACGCTCGTCCCCCTGCTCATGTCCACCGCGACCATAGCCACCGAGCTTGCCGCGGCTTCACTTGCGCGGGGGCTGGACAGCGGGGGGAAACGGACTTGTATCGTGGAGGTCAGGTTTCGCTTACAGGATTACCTCGTGATACTGCTCTGCGTTTTCACCCTGGTGTGGTGGAGGGCGGGCGCGGCATGATTGAACTGCGGGACGTGAGCTTCCGGTATGGGCAGGCAGGTAAAGAGGCGCGCGGCGTGGAGGCAATCAACCTCGTCATCGAAGGCGGCGAGTTCATCGTCCTCTGCGGGAAAAGCGGCTGCGGGAAGACGACGCTTACCCGCCTGTTGAACGGCCTCATCCCGCATTTTTTTGAAGGGTTTTTTTCCGGCGCTGTTTTGATAGACGGAAAAGAAATCAACAAACAGTCCCTTGCAAAAACGGCGCATACAGTCGGCTCCGTGTTTCAAAACCCGCGGAGCCAGTTCTTCAATGTGGACACCACCAGTGAGCTTGCCTTCGGCTGCGAAAATCAAGGTATGCCTGTAGACGAAATCCGTGAACGCATCGACGAGGCTCGCGCCGTATTCGCTCCGGACAAGCTCTTGGATCGCGGCATCTTCGAGCTGTCGTCGGGGGAAAAGCAGCGTATAGCCTGCGCCTCGGTGTACGCCGCGGGACCCGATTTGTTCGTGCTGGATGAGCCGTCCTCCAATCCGGACGCCCCCTCGGTAGAGATACTGAGGCGGACGCTGGGGCAGCTCAAATCCGCCGGAAAAACGATAGTCGTCTCCGAGCACCGCCTGTACTACCTTGCGGAACTGGCTGACCGCTTCATCTATCCGGAAGACGGCAGGGTCGCCTCTCAATATACGCCCGGCGAGTTACGGGACTTGAAACCCGAAGCCCTTGAACAGCGGGGGCTGCGCTGTCCCGATTTGCGGAGGCTGACGCGGAAGGCGGTTTCAACCTTTTCTCGCAGGCGGGAGGGAGAAACCGTCGAAATAAAAAATCTGCGATACCGCTACGGAAGAAACACAGCCCTTGCCATCCCCTCACTTTCCCTGCGCTGCGGGGAAATTATAGCCGTCATCGGGCATAACGGAGCGGGAAAGTCAACTTTTGCCCTGTCTTTTTCCGGTATTCGCAAGCACAAGGGGACAGTCTCCCTAGGCGGAAAGGCGTTAGGGCGGAGAGAGCGTATAGCAAGAAGCTATATGGTGATGCAGGATGTGAACCGCCAGCTTTTCACCGAAAGCGTACTGGATGAGTTGACGCTGAACATACCGGAGGCGCGGAAAGCTGGCGCGGTCTCGGCGGGGAAGGAATTCCTCATTTACGATGAACCGACGAGCGGGCAGGATTACCGGAGCATGACAGCCGCCTGCGCTCTGATTCGCCGGGCGGCGGAAGAAGCGCTTCTGTCCCTCGTTATTACCCACGACTTGGAATTTATCCTTAACTGCCGCGCTCAGGTTTTACATCTTGAGGGCGGCGCGGTGAAGGAATACTACCCGCTGGATGAGGCGGGCATTGAAAAGCTGACTGCGTACTTTAACACAAAGAAGGCAAAGACAGGAGGATACGAAATTGTTCAAGAAAGTGCTTGAATACGGCGGGGGTTTACCGCAAAACAACTTGCGTGGTAATTGTTGCCATGTTCCTGGGGCCTCTGACGCCAGCGTGGTTCCCTTTTTTCTCGCCTACCGGATCATGAGACCGCTTTTGATGAGGAAACCAGTCTCATTCGGCGCGGCGACCCGGCAGGGCAGCCATAAGGAACTTATGGATCAGGGCGGTATTTGCCGGGACTTTGTGAGGGTCCGGGGATCAAGCCGGAGCTGGAGCCGGAGAAAGGCTGCGGGATAAAGGGGGATGTAAGAAGTCATCATGCTTGCGTTATTCAAACAGAGCGGTTTGAACACCTTAAACAGGGCGGTTTAAGCGCCTTAAACAAGGCGGTGCAGACACCGTGCACAGGGCGGTGCAGGAGAAAGGCTGCGGGATAAAGGGGGATATAAGGAGTCATCATGCTTGCGTTATTCAAACAGGGCGGGTGGGCGAGTCGGGGAGCGGCAAGTCCACGCTGGCCAAGCTACTCGTTCACTTCTACGATGTCTCAGGCGGCTGAAGGCAGCGCCGCGTGGAAAGTCAGCGCGGAAGGAGGCAAGGTATGAAACGATATTTCATGTTCGGTTTAATCGCCGGCATACGCCGGGCAACAGGGGAACGGAGGGATGAAAATGAGTCAGCGGAACCAAAAGAAGGTAATACCTTCATTTGGTTCGACAGGTCCCAGTTCATGGCGGTCGCCCGTAACCAGAACGGCGGACAGAGAACAGGCGGCGGCGCAGGCAATGGCATCCGCGAGAGAGAGGCTGTAGCGTGTTTTGAAATGACCGGCAATGCGGATATTGTTAAGGGAAACATAGTCGATTATTTTTATGGAAGATGTGTAGAGGGCTTGCAGAAAGGTTTCGGCATAGTTCCGGCCCTTGACGCGAATTCTGTCGTAATACACTTCAAGCGCCTGAATACTGGTCATGTAAAGAACAATTTCCCCGTCTTCCGCTTTCTGTATAAGACCGGCGATGGTTTCCGCTCCGGCTTCCTTGTTGAGAAACGCAATCATGGCGCAAGCGTCAAGGAGATAATCGGCGGCAGGCATTATGCATCCGGCTCGTTGAAGCGCGGGTTAAAGCGTTCCGCTTCCAGCATCTTGTCCGCCCGTTTGCGTTCAAAATACGCCTCCAGCGTGTCTTCGCCCGCACAGGAACCGTACAAATCCATCAGCGAGAGCGGCGGCACCTCAGCGGCAGGGATAACGCGGACTTCGATTCTCGCCTTGCCGGGAGGCAAATTCTGCGGCAGGTCAAGAAATATACGGCGGGTTACCGGTATTTCTACCGTTTGTTCAATGGTCATGGCAACACCTCATCAATTTCAGTATAGCACAAAAAGATGGGGAAAGGAAGAGGAGGCAAGGTATGATAACTTTAATTAGAAGAATCCTTAATTTTTCGGGTAGGTATAAGGGCAGAATCACGGTTGCCCTGGTGTTCGCCCTACTCAAATCATTTTTCATGCGCGCACCCATAGGACTTTCTTTTTACGCCCTGTTCAATTTTTACAACGGTACGGTAAGCGGGGAACTGTGCCTGCGTATAGGCATCGCCATAGCGGTCTGCGTACTGCTCCAGACCGTATTCCAGTACATTGAAAACAAGCTCCAGGCCTCCGCGGGCTACATCGTGATGGCGGAAAAACGCATGGCGCTGGGGGCCCACCTCCGCCGCCTCCCCATGGGGTATTTTACCGAAGGCAACATCGGCAAGATCAGTTCCGTGCTTACATCGGACATGGGCTTTGTGGAACAAAACTGCATGATGGTGCTGGCGGACCTGATGGGCTACCTCTTCGCCCAGGCCATCATGCTGCTCTTTCTGCTGGCCTTTAATGTGTGGCTTGGCCTTGCCGCGGCCGCCGTTATTCTTGCGGCCATGCCCTTTGCGAAGTGGCTGCGGAAAGACGGGCTGCGGGAATCCCGCCACCGGCAGGAGCAGAACGAAAACCTCACCCGCGCGGTGCTGGACTA
>JAIRMP010000015.1 GCA_031258615.1 Spirochaetaceae bacterium
GTAACGATACCGCTGAACTTTGACGCGAACGGCAACGCGAGCTACAGCTATACGAAAAGATGCGTGGGCTTTACCGTCAGCCTCAGCGCGTACATTGACTCGTGCCCCGCTGATTCGAAGTTTGACATCCATCTGCATACGAATTATTCGCAGGACTTTTCGTGGACCGGTATTGCTCCCGGCGCACATAGTAGCCGGGGAAAAGTCCTGCACAAAACATATATTACAAATCCTTCTGTGAAGGGGCTTTACCGGTTTGTGGGACTACTTGCTTTGTGACGGTATTTGAGTTTATATTAGGAACATGTCGGATGGGTGTATGAGTATCTGTAAACGTTGCGGTAAGATGCCGGCAGGAACGGTTAGAACCGGGCTGGTCGTAATTACGGTCCTCATCGTGTTGGTAACAACAGCGGGCTGTTCGGAAATGGCTTTGGCGCCGGGGGAGGAAGAACTTGAGGATACCGGTCCCGATATGTCGTTTTGGGTGGAGCTTGATATTTTACACGATATAGCCGCAAACTATGAAACTGTGCGCGTGCTGGTTTGGGATGAAAGCAAGCAAGTAGGCAGGGTCTCTAATAGTGGAGCGAACAAGTACAGGATCACCCTTCCCGAATCGTACAGCGAAAAAAGCGTAACCTATGTGGCGGAATTCACTAAAAAAGAATCGAACATTAATGTTGATCATTATGAGTTTTCGAATGAGTCTATTAAGCCTCTCATAATCGGCCTGTTAAGATCCCGTTACAGTGAGTTTGGCGGTAATATTCCGGACAAGGAAACAACAGTTGCCAAACTATTTGCTAGCCCAATAGAAATAAAAATAGCCAATCTTATATTGGGATTCGGGCCCGGAAGCCTGAAATTGGACGACATAGAAGGCGCGCCGCACATCTACTTAATCAACCTTGATACAAGCGATATTAGTGGTAGCGGGCTTACCGTCACACTGGGGATCGCGATGAAGGAAGGTGTTACCCCCATATCAGGTTCAGATCTGGATCTAGACTCGGCATTAGGTATTGCGTCTCCTGAAACAGACTGGATACTTTTGTTAGCTCCCGAGTATGAGCCCGGTACTTCGTTAACCTTTTGGTTTATTATGGAACGCGCTCCAAACGACGCCGGATGCCTTTGCGGAAGCTTTGATGACGGTTGTAATTGTGAACTCTCATGCCTATACAAAATTACTAACGCCCCCCCGCTGACTGTAACAAAAACTGTTGGTGATGTCCGGCCTGAAACCGGATCGACCATAGGCATTAAGTTTGAAGTAGATGATCTTTCATGTAGCAGCCTACTGTTTCCTTAATTTACGCTTCTGCAATTCCGATAATCAGGCAAGATGCAAATATTAAAGTACCTTGCCGCGGTGTGGTTTGCAGTAATGTTTTATGCCGCATCATCGTTGTTTTCAGGCGCAACAGGCTTTTCCGCCTACGATCAGCTTAACGCCGAAAAGGAAAAACAGGCTGCCAATCTAAGGCGGCTCCAGACCATTAACGAAGATATACGCGGCAGGAAGGAAGCGCTGATCTACGATAACGACACCATCAGCGTTTACGCCCGCGAGCTTGGTTACGGCAGCGGCAAGGAACGTTTCATACGCATAGCGGGCTTAAACGGAAAGCAAAAAAACAGAATTTCAGCGGGAGAAGTATTCTTCCCTGTTCCGCCCGACTATATAGACGACAAAACGCTCCGTATCGTATCCGCGGCGATCGCTTTCGCGATAATTTTGAGTTTCGCCGTTGTTGATATGTTACACTCGATCAAAAAAGCGTAGGATAATTCTGCTGGAAAATACCTATTGACGCAGATAGCGCATCACTATTTCTTCGTTTTGGCTGGGATAGGCGTACAGTTCGAGTCCGTTGTTTACAATCTCCCAGTGGGTAACGCGCTGAAAATACCAATAGTATTCCTTCTCCATGATTCCGCCTATGTTAATATTGTCCGCCATCAATGTGCCCACAATAGGGCGCAGACGAATAGCGTGGTTTTGCCGCAATTCATAGGTGGTACGGTACAAATTGGGCGCGGCCTTGCCGTTTAGCCCTTCCTCCGTTAATTGCAGCGTATAGATGTCGCCCATGCCGTTTTCCGCCATAGCCTGCCTGTCAAACACTATTTTGCCGTAACCGATCCTTATTTCGCATAGCTGCCATACAATATCCAGCAGATCCTCGTAAACAGCGTTTTGCGGCTGCGCGTCCGGTACCTGTTCGACCGCAGGTTCCATCTGAACCTCCGTATGTTCCCCGCCGTACATCTCGTCCGTTAAAGGTATTTCCTCGTAGGTTTCGCTTGCCGCTATATTTTCGGGAACCGATTTACAGTTGCAAAAAATAACGCTAAAAAGCGTCAAAACGGGCGCCCACCGGTAAAACTGTGTCTTAAATTCATTCATAGCACAAGGATACACCACAAAAGTCGCTATCGGCAAGGTATCGCATTGCTTACCGCATTGCTTACCGCATTATGGGGACGGCTGAAATTCAACATAATCCGGCCAATCGTGAAGCCGCAGGTCTTCCGTAAAATCATCTTTGTTCAAAACCCGCACGGTATTACAGCCGTACTGAATCGTTCCCGGAAGCGGTATCATCTCATTCTTGTTTTTTATGATTTCGTTTACGGTAATGCCGTTTGCAGCGAAGGCCGATCTCATAAACTGTATGATGACCGCGAGTGGGTCAGCCTTGTACTTGCGGCCTATATCCGAGAGCTTAGATTTTCGAACAAGCCAGTGGAACCCGCCCTCCGTCCCGATCTGCATGAAGTTCCCCTTGCCTGGTTCGGCGCAAAGGAAGTCCCTGATTCCCTCAATTGCCTTCCGTCCGCTCTCGTTGTCGTACCCTTCTATGTCGGAATCGATGTCCACCCATTCGCTGTCACTGAAGGAACGGGCAAACACGCTCTGTCCTGTCGTATGGGAATGGCGGATATTCCAGTACGCCTGCTCAATTCCCTGCCGGCTGTTTTTTAGCACGGAATCCACCAGTTCCCGCTGGGCAGCGATCAGGCTGTCAATCTGCTTTGTCATCGCCGAGTAAGCATCGACCGGCGCGATGTTGGTATAAAGAACCAGAACCTTGTCGGGGTAAGGTATACCGCCTTTGGTAAGGTAGGCAAGCCTGTTTGTCTCGCAGCGCCGTATGCCTTTAAGAAAACGGGCATAGTCATCACCGGTAATGATCTCTTTGTGCCACATTTCCGACCTGCCCACATTGAAATACTCCCGCTCGGCGTCGTTAAGCCGCTTGTTCCGGGCGCTGGTCGAGATGAAATAGACCTCGTGTGGTTTGAGCGGGCGCATAGCGTACGTCCAGAACCACTTTAGTTCGTCCACATCTTCCAGAAATTTGTAGGTACTGTGTTCAGGCATCATCCAACCCTCTTATGTATACCGCTTTAGCCGTAAAAGTATCATTGGCGCATTTTAGAGGTGGAAGTCTCCCACTGTCAACGAGCTAAGAATTCTTATCCGCAGATTACGCTGATTTTGGCTTCTTTAATCTGTGACGAACTTTAGTTCGCAATCAGCGTAATCTGTGGACTCCTAGGGCAAGCGCGGAGCGCTTACCCCCCCCCCCCCCGCAAACAGGCTAAGGAACTGTGCAGAAATAACATGACCGTTTGGTCATGTTATTTCCTTATTGCGTAAGCAATTAAAATAAAATGCTGTGCATTTTATTTATGCACAGTTCCTAAGCTGCCGCCTTCTTTCTGCGTACCGCGTGGATTACGAAGCCAAGTCCGCCTGCCAGCAGCACAGTGATTATGCTGCCCGTGATTCCGGCAACGGCAGTGCCCGCCGCTTCGGAAGCCTCCTCCCCTTCGGGGACGCGGAAGCCGTAATCCGGCATAAAGGCCGTTTTTTCTACCACGTCCGCGGCGGCTTCGTAGACGCCGCCTTCACGTTCTAGTTCGGCGGTCCCAGCCGTTTTTTCCATCGACCATTCCAGGCCGTCCGGGTAGGCCGATGCGAACAGCGACAGCGCGCCCGCCACCACAAGCGTCAACACGCCAAACACGATGAGCACCTTCCTTGTGTTTACCGCTCCGTCAAGTTTGGCCTCCGCAACCGTGCTGTCCAGCAGTTCCGGCCTTGCGCTGTGGACAAACCACAGTACGGCGGCGGTAACGATGCCCTCGACCAGGCCGATCGCCAGGTGTATGGGCAGCATCAGCGCGGTAAATGTCGAAAACGGCAGTTCCGTTACGCCGGATGCCAGGGTTTCAAGCACCACACAAAAGGCCCCGACAAGCAGTCCCACAACGACCGCCAGTACCGCGGCAAGCGTTATGTTCCCTTTGTTCAGTCCCTTTTTGATCAGCGGTTTGTAGATCAATGTGTAAGCGCCGAGACAGGGGATCACGCCCATGTTGAATACATTGCAGCCGTAGGCAAGGAGGCCGCCGTCCGCAAAGAACAGGCACTGTATCAACAGTACCGAGGCCAGCGCTATCAGGGCAGGCGCTGGGCCAAGCAGCGCGGCAAGCAGGATGCCGCCCCCTATGTGCCCTGACGATCCTGTTCCGGGTATGGTAAAGTTTATCATCTGCCCGGCAAACACGAACGCTCCCATAACGCCCATTATGGGTATCTTCTTCTCATCAAGGACGGAGCCGTCCTTGATGCCGGCCGTCTTTCTAACAGACAGCCCCACCGCCGCCGCGCTGGCGGCCCACATTACCCCGCCCACCGCAGGCGATAGTAAAGCATCAGACATGTGCATAAAAGCCTCCTAAAATAAAAAACCATGAAGATTCGCCCGCCGGCGGACACTCCAGCGTCCACCACAACAGTATACCTGTCTTAACGGTCAATAAACCTTCATGGCTTCTTGAACTGATTACCCCCGCGTTCACACGGAAGGATACGTTAGCTTACCGGACTCATCACATCCCGTCAAGTCGAAGTCGTGATGAATACACTGCCGGAAACGCTTTTTATGATGAACAAGCCGCTTCGCGGCTTGCCGCTGTCAGAGCGCCAGTGGCGTGGCCTATCACGCGGGTCGAGGATGTACGAGGGGCGACCGGCGAACTGGATTGCTTCGCGCCCTAGCGGGCGTGGCAAGCCTGCGGCTTGCCGCTGTGCGGTTGTGCCGGCGGCACAACCCACACGCGGGTCGGTGGTGTCAGCCGCCGCAAGGCGGCTGGCTTACAGCAAACTCCTAGCATTGTGTGGAGGGTATCGAAAGGCGCCGCGAAGCGGCGACATCGTTTAGTTCTTTTTGTAAAATGGCGGCGTTATCACCGGCGCTTATCGTCCTGCCGAAACGTTCCCCCGCTTTTCCGTGGGCCTCGTAGAAACGGACGGCGGCGTCGGCGGCCCTAAAAACCTGTTCCCGTTCAAAAAGAATAGGCAAAAGACGGCGTCCCGGCCGTATCTCGTTCCCGAACATGCCGCCAAAAGACAGAACATAACCGTTTTTCCCAATCCAGATGTCAGAAGGACAGCTTTTGACACACTTACCGCAGTAAGAGCAGACATTCGCGTCAAAATCAAGCGATTTTTTTTCCGCCTCGATCCGTATCGCGCCAAGCGGGCAGACCGCCTCGCAGACACCGCAGAACGTACAGCCCTCCCCGCGCCATTCCGGCAGAACGCCGCCCTTGATCCCCAAATCGTTTTCCTCGGCCTTGAGGCAGTTATTTGTACAGCCGGTTATCCCGATCTTGAATTTGTGGGGCAGTTCCCTGCCAAAGTAACGCTCGTCCAGTTCACTTGCCAGACCGCTCGTTTCTATGGCCGCCGAGGGACAGACTGCGCTGCCCTGACAGGCCGTTACCGTCCGCACACGCGGCCCGCAGACCCCTATAGGCACGCCCGCATCGGCAAGCTCTTTCTTCACAGCCTCCACATCCTTGATGTCGATGAACGGCACCTCCACACCCTGCCGGGACGTAAGGTGGACATAGCCCTTGCCGTACTTCACGGCGGCCTCTCCTATCTTTTCAAGCTGTTTACCGGTAAGCTGCCCGCCAATCACCTTCAGGCGCATGGAAAATTTCCCCTTCTGCGCCTGCCGCATGAAACCGCCCTTTTTGAGCGCCGCATAGTCAATGTTTCTTTCAGAATCAGGCATAAACGCCTCCTTGCTTTAAAATAATCTCCTCCCCGGTAACGGAACGCTGATGCTTGTCTATGATAAAACTTTTAAGCACAGGTTCGGCCCGCTCCAGGGAGACGATAAGATAACTGAGCGACCTGTCGAAGGCAAGGTTGATATCCTCCTCCGACGGACGCGCCGGGGTAGACGGGTGACTGTGGAAGTTGCCCAAAAGCGTGAGGCCGCGCCTGCGCATATCGGCGACAGCGGCAAACTGTTCCTCAGCAGACATCGAAAAATGTTCCGGGCTTTGATCAATATTTTTTAGGCAGTAAACAGCGTCCGCCTTTTTGACGCCGTCCCCGTCAATGACACCGGCAAGGAGCCCGCACGCCTCGTTTGGCAGCGCGGCGCGGCTGTGCGCGATCAACTTTTCGAGTAATTCCCTTCCCAAAATCAGCATGACCCGCCGCCCATGAAATAGAGCAGTTCGACCGTGTCGTTTTCGCTCAAAGTCATAGCGTCAAATTCCTCGCGCTCAAGAATAACGCCGTTTAACTGAACCGTAACGTACAGCGCGTCTGTAGTCTTTAATTCATCAAGCATCCCGTTTATGTTTACACGGCCTGAAACCTCACGGGGCTTCCCGTTTACGGTAATACGCATCGTTCCTCCATAAAATTCACTTACACATTTCACATTCCGGCTTGTTGTAATCGATCAGGCCGGCAAGACCCGTAACGGACGGCGTCCTGCCGCACGCCGCGCACGAATCATCTTTTGCGAATGAAACCGTCCTGAATTCCATTGTGAGCGCGTTGTACGTTAAAAGCCGCCCAACCAGGAGACCGCCCAGACCCAGCAGGTATTTCAGCGCCTCCGTTGCCTGAAGGCTGCCTATCACGCCGCCCAGAACGCCCAGAACGCCCGCCTCGCGGCAGGTAGGCGCCGCGCCGGGGGGCGGCGGCTCTCTGAATACGCAACGGTAACAAGGCCCCTCTCCCGGAATGTACGTTAAAAGCTGACCCTGGAAGCGGATTATACCGGCGTGCGAGAACGGTTTTTTGAGCAGCACGCAGGCGTCGTTTATCAGGAACTTGGCGGGAAAGTTGTCCGTGCCGTCTATAACAAAGTCGTAATCCCTGTCCCGCACGATGTCCGCTATGTTGGCCGCCGTAACTTTTTCGCGGTACGCCACAACGTCAACATCGCTGTTCATCGCGTTGATCGTTTCCCGCGCGGAGACGGCCTTTGCCTTCCCCACATCCGCCGTTGTATGTATGATCTGACGCTGAAGGTTGGAAAGGTCGACAACGTCCGCGTCCACTATCCCTATTGTGCCGACGCCGGCGGCGGCCAGGTACATGGCAGCCGGCGCGCCAAGCCCGCCCGCCCCGATGATCAGCGCCTTCCCGTTCAGCAATTTCCGCTGTCCGGCGACGCCGGCCTCTTTCAGAATGATGTGCCTCGAGTAGCGTTCAAGCTGAGCGTCCGTAAAAGTCATGCGGAAAGCCCGCCTTTAACGACCCGCAGCCTGTAGGTTCCGTCTTCCAGTTTTTCTATACCGGTAACGCGGTGGCCCTCGTCCTTTAGGCTGCGCGGCACGTTCTGAACAGGCTCGCCCCCGTTGAGCCTCACCTCCAGCACATCTCCGTCCGTAAGTTCCTCAAGAGCTGCCTTTGTTTTAACAAAAGTTATCGGGCAAACCACGCCGGTAATGTCAATGCGCCCCTGAATCTTGCCATTCTCCATCCAATACCTCCGATAGGTATACTCTACATTTTTATTTCTTAATATACAAGTAGTCTTAATCGGAATATAGGAATTTTGCTTTTAAATTCGGGCCGGGCCCGCGTGTGGGTTGTGCCGCCTCATAAAAGTAAACGGCCACCGCCTAAAGGCGGTGATTTTAAACCTGGCGCATGGAAAATGAAAGCTCACATCATTTGTTGGCTGTAATTTGAATTAGCCCAAAAGCATCTCGTCGTTGTCCAGTTCCCGTTTTTTGATGTCCCTGAAACGCCGCACAATGTCCGGGGCGGTTAGGCGGGCTTTCTCTTCAGCGTTGATGTCCATGATGATCTCCCCGCCGTCCATCATCAGGAGACGGTTGCCGAACCCGAGGGCCTGCGCCATGTTGTGCGTTATCATCATCACGGTGAGGCGGTAGTCCGCGGCGAAGCGTAGTGTCAGATCCATTATCATCTCGGCGTTCCTGGGGTCCAGGGCGGCCGTATGCTCGTCCAGCAGGAGGAGGCTGGGCTTACTCATCACCGTCATCAGCAGCGTCAGGGCCTGACGCTGCCCCCCGGAAAAAAGCTCCACGTTGTCGTTCAGCCGGTTCTCAAGGCCCATCCCAAGGCGCCGGAGGTTCTCCCTAAAATAGTCCCTCATGGACTTGTTCAGGCTGATCCGGAGCCCCCTGTAACCTTTTTTGTGGCAGATCATCATGTTGTCCGCCAGCGTCATCCGGCCCGCGGTACCCAGGAGGGGATTCTGAAAGATACGCCCTATGTAGCGGGCCCGTTTGTACTCCGCCTCACGGGTAATATCCCGTTCCCCGTCCGCCGCTTCCTCCCTGATAAAAATCCGGCCCCCGGCGGGCTGCACCGTTCCCGCGATCGCGTTGTACAGCGTGGACTTCCCCGCCCCGTTGGAGCCTATGATCGTAAGAAAATCCCCCCGCCCGACGCTGAGATTCACGTTACGCAGCGCGATGTTTTCGTCCGGCGTTCCCGGTGCGAAGACCACGTCCAGGTCAGCGATCCTGATCATGGCAGGCGCCTCGTCCGTTTATACCTGCCCGGAAAGAATCCTTTCCTGGAAATTATGATGCAGATGATGATCAGGATTCCGGTTATCAGCTTGAGGTCGTTGGCGGTCATGTGGATGTAGTAGCCGTAGTTACGGGCAAGGTACATCAGCGCGCGGTACAGGATGGAACCGAGAATCACCCGCAGCGTCAACAGGCTGATGCGGTTGGAGCGTACAAGGAATTCCCCTATCATGAGGGATGCCAGACCGGACACGATCATGCCGCTTCCCAGGCTTACGTCCGCAAAGCCCTGGTACATGGCGGCGAAGGCGCCTGACACCGCCGTCAGCCCGTTCGCAAGGCATATCCCGCACGTTTTGATAACGTCCGGGTTCATCCCCTGCGAGATGATGAGCTGGGGATTTGCCCCCAAAGCGCCCATGGTAAGGCCAAAATCGGTGTGGAAAAACAGGTCCAGCGCCGTCTTGATGAACGCCGCCACCAGCGCGCAGAAGATTACAACGGCGATTTGCGGGGGCATGAACGCGGCGGCAAAGTCCTCAATCCCGGAAAAGAGGGTTGGTACCCGCAGCAGGGAAAGGTTGGCCCGGTTGGACATCACGCGGAGGTTGATGGAATAGAGCATCGTCATCGTCAGTATCCCGGAGAGGAGATCGGGAATCCGCAGGCGGGTGTGGATCAGGGCGGTAACAAGCCCCGCCAAAGCGCCCCCAGCAAACGCTATTCCCAAGGCGGCGCCTGGTGAAAGCCCCCGCAGCAGCATGGCCGCCATGATCGCCGCCCCCAGCGGAAATGAACCGTCCACCGTCATGTCCGCAAAATTCAGCACCCTGAAGGTAATGAATACCCCCAGCACCATGATGCTGTATATGAGGCCCTCGATAAGAATGCCTTCGACCATTGACGGTACCGGCCTTAAAGCCGCCTTCCCTTACCGGCTCGTCAGCGCGCCGTTTTCAAAAATATAGTTCGCCTGGGAAAGGTAGCGCTGGGGAATTGTGATTCCGCAATTTTTCGCCGCGTCCAGATCGAACAACAGATCCGATTCGGAAGGATCGGTAAGGAATTTGACCGGTATATCGGCGGGCTTTTTCCCTGCCAGGATGTCTACAACGATGTTTCCAGTGGCAATTCCCGCCTTATAGTAGTTAAACCCGGAGGCGATCGCGCAGCCGCCGTTCAGCGCGCCTGTAACATCACCTGAGAAAATGGGCTTTTTCGCCGCCTGGAATACCTGGATCAGCGCCGGCAGGGCGGAAAAGACGGTGTTGTCCGTGGTAAGGTATATGCCGTCCACCCGGTTTACGATAGCTTCCGATGCCTGCCGCAGCTCCGCCGAGGTGCTGATCGCCTGGGTAACGAGAGTCAAGCCCAGGGACCGGCAGGCGTCCTCCACCAGGGCCAGCGCGGAAATCGAGTTCGCCTCGGAACTGGTGTATATGTACCCCAGCGTCGATATGCCGGCGATCTCCTTGAATAGGGCGATATGTTCCCCCGTGGGGATCGCGTCGGAAAGTCCGGTAACGTTCTTTTCCCCGCGGGCCAGCGTAGAAACGAGGTTTGCACCCACCGGGTCGGTTACCGTGGAAAAGACGACCGGCGCGTCCGTGATCGTATTGGCCAGGGCCACCGCCATCGGGGTGCCTATTCCCACCGCTACCTGTACCTTGTCGGCCTTAAACTTGTTGGCGATCTGGGCAGCCGTGTTCATATCGCCGTTGGCGTTCTGAAAGTCGAAAACCGCGTCTACGCCATGTTCCGCGAGGGCGTCCACAATCCCCTTCTCGCAGGCATCCAGGGCCACGTGCTGCACAATCTTCGCCACGCCTATCCGTACCTGCCGCGTCCCTCCGCCGGAAGGCTCCTTGCCTCCCACAGACATGAACAAAAGCGCCGCAAAACATAGCCCAACACCCGTAATAATTTTTTTCATTTGAAAACTCCTTTTCATTGGAATAAAAAAATAGCCTGTCAAGTATGCCCGATAAAGGGCGTTACTATCAACAATAACGATGACACTATATCAAAACAAGGGCGGGAATGTCAATGAACGGCGGCGGCCATTTTTAATTTCGCGGGTGGGGCCTGCTCCCGGCCTCTGGCGCGTGTAAATTTCATGAACGCACACTAACTTAATGTTGCTAATTGGATGTCTGTGGGGTATAATCTTTTAATGCGAGACGGGTTTGGACGGACTATCGATTATCTGCGGGTTTCGGTAACTGACAAGTGTAATCTGCGCTGTATCTACTGTATGCCGCCAGAAGGGGTGGAGTGGATGCCGCACAGCGAGGTGCTGACGCTTGAAGAGACGCAGAAAATCTGCGCGGCGGCGGCTTCCGTCGGCGTGAGCAAAATCAAGGTTACCGGCGGTGAACCGCTCGTGCGGCGCGGGCTTTCAACGTTCATCCGGTCGGTGAAGGGGACGCGCGGCATAGAGTCCGTAACGCTCACCACTAACGCCGTTTTGCTTGGTGATTTTCTGGATGAACTTGTGGATGCCGGCATAGACGCGGTAAACATCAGCCTTGATACGCTGAACGCGGATGTTTTCCGGTATATCACCGGCTCGGACGGCTTTGAAAGGGTTCTGCGCTCCATGGGTATGGCGCGCGCGGCGGGGCTTGCCGTAAAGGTGAACTGTGTGCCGATCCGAGGCGTCAACGAAGCCGATATAGTCCCGCTGGCCGAGCTTGCCCGGCATGAACAAATGGCGATGCGTTTCATCGAACTGATGCCGCTGGGTCTCGGCGCAAACCTCGTTCCCATACCTCATGCCGAGACCTTTGAACGCCTGGAGCGGGCGCTTGGCGTCCTGCGGCCATTTGACGGGCGGCTTGGGAACGGCCCGGCTTCCTACTACAGCGTTGAGGGTTTTGCCGGAAAGATAGGTTTTATCAGCGCGGTAAGTCACAGTTTCTGCGGCGGCTGCAACCGGCTCCGCCTGACCGGAACCGGCCTTCTCAAACCCTGCCTCGCAAGCGACGCCGGCGTCGACCTGAAGGCAATCGTGCGGGGCGGCGGGGATATACTGGCCATAGCCGGCGCCCTGCGCGCCGCAATCATGCTTAAACCGATGCGGCACGACTTTTACCGGAATGACGGCGGCAAGCGGCATAAAAAGAAAAATATGTTCAGGATTGGAGGTTAACTATGGGCAGGATTCACGCTGTATGCGTCAGTGAAAAGAAGGGTACGCAAAAACGCGCGGTAGACGTGGCCCGCCTTGTCCCGGAGCATGGGATATCCGGCGACGCTCACGCCGGCCCCTGGCACAGGCAGGTGAGTCTGCTGTCGGCAGAAAAAATAGAAGCGTTCCGCGCGCGTGTAAAGGCGGCGGAAAGGGATGAAAAGGGCGCGGTAACTATAGATTTCGGCGCTTTTGGCGAGAATCTTGTCGTGGAGGGCTTTGATTTTTCCGGTCTGCCGGTCGGAACGCTGTTTCAATCGGGAAGCGTTCTGTTGGAAATGTCTCAGATAGGCAAGGAGTGTCATGAACATTGTCATATATTTCATACGGTGGGCGACTGCATTATGCCGCGTGAGGGTGTCTTCGCACGGGTGCTGGAGGGCGGCGTCCTGAGGGCCGGCGCGGATTTGTGTATCGCAAAGCGTTACCGTGTCGGCATAATCACATTGAGCGACAAGGGTTCGCGTGGTGAGCGGGACGATTTAAGCGGCGCGGCTATCCGCGAGTTTGTTTCCGCCAGGGGCTGCGAGGTGACAAGTTACGCGCTTTTAAGCGACGATCAGCCTTTGATCGAGGCGGAAATGAAGAGGCTTGCCGACGGCGGTCTTGCCGACCTGATTCTGACAACGGGCGGCACGGGCTTTTCCCCGCGCGACATCACCCCGGAGGCGACTCTCGCGGTGGCCGGACGGCTCGTTCCAGGAATTGCCGAAGCTATCAGGCAGGCGAGTCTCGCGATAACGCCGCGCGCGATGTTGAGCCGCGCCGTCTCCGTGATCCGAGGCTCGTCCCTGATCATCAACCTGCCCGGCAGCCCAAAGGCGGTGAAGGAAGCGCTGTCCGCCGTAA
>JAIRMP010000044.1 GCA_031258615.1 Spirochaetaceae bacterium
CTTTGAGGGGATGGAGAGCGGGGAGATAGGGGACCTGCCGGAAGACATCTGGCAAGGGGAAGAGGAAGTGGGGCACGGGCGGAAAGAACGGCGTGAGATCAGGACGGCAATAGGTCTTGCATGGCTTGAGAACCGCGGTGCATGGCAGGATGTGCGGACGATAATACAGTACCGGAGGTTTCGTATGGTAAAGGGGAAAGAAACGGTGCAAACTGACCAGTATTATATATCGAGCGGGGATTGTGGAGCGGATGAGTTCTTAACCTATATTCGTGGGCGCTGGTTGATAGAGAATCAACTGCATTGGATGCTGGACATTGTGTTTCGGGAAGACGAGTGCCGGGTAAGGACGGGGAATGCGGCGCTGAACTTGAATATACTGCGGAAACTGGCGCTATACCGGCTGCGAAAAATGACGATGGACAAGAAGCGGGTTAGCGCGAAACGCCGTATGATGCATGCAGCCCTCAGTGAGGATTTTCTGTATCAGGCTTTGTTTGCAGAGTAAACGCCTATGCCCTGCCTGCCCCCTTGACTTTTTTTTCCTTATCATGGCAGACTAAAACACTATGAAAACGATTTTTGTAAAACCAGCCTGCGCCGAGCGTAAGTGGTTCCTGATTGATGCGGAAGGAAAGGCTCTGGGACGTATCGCGGCAAAGGCGGCGTCAATTGTTCGTGGAAAAGAAAAGGTAATTTTTGCCCCCCACCATGAGCTTGGCGACTATCTTATACTGATAAATGCCGGCAAGGTTACGGTAAGCGGCCGGAAGTATGAAAAAAAGCTGTACCATCATCATACCGGTTTTCCGGGCGGCCTTAAGACGCAGACGTACAGAAAACTTGCTGAACGGCGCCCGGCTGCGCCGCTGGAGGCGGCGATCCGTGGAATGCTGCCCAAAGGGCCGCTGGGCAGAAAGATATTCAGTAATGTGAAAATTTACGCGGGCAGTGAACATCCGCACGCCGCGCAGAATCCCGAAAAGATCGATTTTTAAGAGGTACTTTGTGGTTAGAAATCTTGGTATTGGAACAGGCAGACGAAAAACCTCCGTTGCCCGTGTTTATGTGCGCGAGGGCAGTGGTAAGGTAACAGTAAACGGCAAGGGTTTGAATGAATATTTTCCCCAGGTTGAATATGTGAATGTTGTGAAGGCCCCGTTGATGATTGTCTCCGGCGAAAATAAATTCGATGTGCTTATCAATGTTTATGGTGGAGGGGTAAATGGTCAGGCAGGCGCCTGCCGTCACGGTCTTGCCCGCGCCCTCTGCCATGTGGACGAGGCTAACTCCGCCAGCCTGCGAGCTAACGGCTTTTTGACCCGTGACAGCCGCATGGTTGAACGCAAAAAATACGGACAGGCAGGCGCGCGCAGACGTTTCCAATTCTCCAAACGTTAAGCGCCCTCCTCACGCGGCGGCGATAAGCGCCTGCGAGGCGGATATGCCGGCAGCGAAAGCTTGGTCATCCGGGCAGCGACTGTAGAGGCAGGCAGGACGGCGGTGGGAGATGCGAACTAACGGTATGGAAAGAGCTTGTATTGACGGTGAGGCTTCGCCTCCGCCCGTTTTAAAGGATGCGTTGCGCCTCGTGGCCCGTGCGGAACAGTTTAGTTCAGGGCTTTCATTAAAACTTCAAAGAAAAGGATACAGCCGGGCCGAGATACGTTTTGCCGTTGACGCTCTGGGTGAAGCGGGAATGTTGGACGATCTACGCTACGCACGTCTTTGGCTGGCTTCACGGGTAAAACGTAAGGCCGACTCTCCCCGCGAGCTTCTGTATGCGCTCTGCGGCAAGGGGATAAGCCGCGATACAGCCGTTACCGCGTTGAAAGAGACGCTTACGACAGATGCCCAGCTTGCGCTTTTGCGGCGTTTTGTTGAAAAGAACGGGCCAGGCGAGCCGGCAAACGATAAGGCAGTCCGGAAAAGGCTCAGTTTTGACGGCTTTAGCGCGGAAGTTTTGGACAGTTTTTTTGATGAATGAATCTGGCTACCGGAGAAAACCTTATGAGCGCCGCAGCTTTTGACGCAATAGTGCGAGGCAGGGTTCAACATGTAGGCTTCCGTTACTATGCCTGCGCCGAGGCGGAACGGCTTGGTGTGCGCGGTTGGATTCGTAACAATGCCGGAGGTGATGTGGAAGTATCCGCGGAAGGCGAACCGGAAAACCTCGAAAAATTCCTGTCATGGCTGCGGAAAGGACCGCCCCACGGCAGGGTTGACTCTGTAAACATAGTACGGCGCGCGCCGCACGGTACGTACAGAGGCTTTGCGGTAGATTATGACGGATGAAAAATAAAACGCTGTTTGTACTATGCATACTCATTTTCTACCCCATGTCCGCCAGCCCGATTGATTTTACCATTGGCGGCGGTGTCGATAGCGCTTCATACTCACCCAACGATAAAGGTCCTGCCGGTGATACTTTTGCTCCCGAGTTGCTGCCGCTCTATTTTGCCGAATTTAAAGGTGATTTTGCGGTCGAGTATAACTACGGTATCAGGGCGGCCTACGATCCCATCTGGCTCAATACGATTTCAGGCAATGTCGGGTATCATTTTGGCAACGTGAACATGGGACTCGGTTTTTTCATAGGTGATAGCGACCTTACCTTCCAGGCGCTGGACGCCGGTTTTTCGGGGCGGGCGGGTTTTGAGTTTCCGGGTATTTTTTTTGTAAATGCCGGTATAGCTTCGAGTCTGGACGGCGGATCGGACAGCGCCGAAAACGCTACCCGCAGGTTGTTCAGCGCACAGGCCGGGTTTTGGCTTCCTCACATCTTTTTTACTTTTGATTTTGAGCGAAGGGATTTCATAGAGCAGCCTACAAACACCTCAAAAATATCCAGGTCCCGTACGATGTACAAACTGTCCATGGATATATATTCAAAAAATACACCTTACCGTATTGGCCTCATCTTCGGCGGCCAGAGTCTGTCCCGCAAGTTTGAAGACAGTTCCACGCCGGAAGCGGAAGTATCTTTCGACACATTGATCATCGGGATGCGTTTCTTCGACCAGGTAAGCCGTACTTTTGCGTGGTTTGTCGAGGGGGAAGCGCCGTTCAAGATGGACGAGCTTCCCAATATAATGATATTTTTCCGTGCTACAGCGGGCGTTACCTTTTCGTACAATGAAAAGTAAACCCGGCTGGCCTGCGCCAACGGTAGAAGCGATTATAGCGTCCTTGGGCAGCGCGCAAAAATAACTTGGCCTATATAAAACATCATATTAAACAATTACAACAACAAAGCCTGTCCTAAGACAGGCTTTGTTCGCTCCCCCGGACGGGCTTGAACCGCCGACCCAGTGGTTAACAGCCACTTGCTCTGCCGACTGAGCTACAGGGGAATAATGAATAAAGTCTAAATGAATGATTTTTTTTTGTCAAGCATTTCGGTTTGACAGCATTTCGGTTTGACTTTCCCTAACATCAGCAATTTTACTTTTGGGCGCGGGAAGCAGAGTGAGAATGCGGGAAAAATCCTACCCGTAAAAGAACTACCGCTTGATGAGTCTCCCCGCGGTTCATTTATTTATGCGTATCCCCCAAACGTTCCTGCTCCACACGTATCTCGCCGACCTGTTCCACGTCTATGTCGCTGGTGATTTCACGGACTGACAGCACGACAAGCTCCGGCAGTTCGCGTTCGGCGGACTGCTTGACGAGGAAACGGGCCTGCTCGGAACAGAGGATGATAGGCGGCGACCAGCCCTGGTCACGGACGGACGCGATAGCAGCGGACAGCGCCTTTATCCACGAAACGTGCAGCGCCGGTTCCAGCGCGCATACCTTGCCAGAGGCGGTCTGCACGGCGCTGTCGACAATCGTCTGCTCAAACCCGTGGTCTATAGTGAGCACGCGGAGTTTGCGGTCATCGTCCGTGTACTGTAGGCATATCTGGCGCCCCAGACTCTGCCGCGCCTTCTCGGTAAGGAACTGAACGTCCTTTGATATAGGCGCGAAATCGGCAAGCGTTTCCAGTATCGTCACCATGTTGCGGATAGAAACCTGCTCGCGCAGCAGGGATTGCAACGCCTTCTGAATCTCGCCCAGGCTCAGGTTCTTCTGCGCGTCCTCCACAACCGCCGGGTAGTCCTTCTTGATGTCGTCAAGTATCCTCTGCGCGTCCTGCCTGCCCAGAATTTCGGCGGCGTGAGACTTAATTATCTCGGTAAGGTGCGTCGCTATTATGGACGGCGGGTCAATCACCGTGTACCCGGCGCGCTCGGCCTCGTCCCGGCGCTCCTCGCTCACCCATATCGCCGGTAGGCCGAAAGCCGGGTCAACCGTGCGCTCGCCGGGAATGTTCTCGCTAACGCTGCCCGGATTGATGCAGAGGTAGTGCCCCATGCGGATTCTGCCCCGCCCGACCTCCGCCCCCTTAATCTTGAGGCAGTATTCCGCCGGGTCCAGCGCCATGTTGTCGATAATCCTGATCTTCGGGATAACGAGCCCCAGGTCCAGCGCCGACTCGCGGCGGAGCCGTTGGACGCGCTCAAGGAGTTCAGCCCCCTTGTCCTTGTCAACGAGCGGGACAAGCCCATAGCCCAGCTCAAGGGACAGCGGATCGAGCGGGACGATGGGCGGCATCTCTCCCGTCTCCTCCTTCTGCCGCTTCGCCTCCTCGCCCGCCGCTTCCCTGCCGGAGGGCCCCCGCCTCTGGTCGCGCCCCAGCCTGAACGCGAAGAAGCCGAGCAGGAGACCCATCGGGGCGAGAACGTACCAAGGGAAACCGGGAATAATAGCGAATATCAGCAGGACGGCGGCGCCAATCCAGTAGATGCGCGGGTGGCGGGTAAACTCCTCGGAAACATCCTCGGCGAAGGTGCCGTTGGACACGGAACGGGTAACGATGATGCCGGTCGCCGTCGAAATGAGCAGGCTTGGGAACTGGCTCAAAAGGCCGTCCCCTATCGAGAACGCTATGTAAGTGCCGGCAGCCTGGCTTACAGGTTCGCCGTGCATCGCCGTCCCTATGATTATGCCGGCGATGATGTTCACGGCGGTAATAAAGATGCCTATCTTCACGTTGCCGGAGATAAACTTACTCGCGCCGTCCATCGCGCCGTAGAAGCTGGACTCCTGGTCAATCTCGTCCTTGCGCCGCTTCATCTCCTCCTCGCTTATCGCGCCTGAGTTAAACTCCGATTCGACAGCCATCTGCTTCGCCGGCATCTTATCCAGCGTGAAGCGGGCTGCCACCTCGGCAATCCGCGTGGAACCCTTCGTGATCACGACCACCTGCACCGCTATCAGCACGATGAATATCACGAACCCGATGACAAGCCCCTCCGTCCCGCCCGATCCGACAACAAAACTGGAGAACGCGCGCACCATCCTGCCGTTAAAATTCGCTCCCTGCGTCAGGATCAGCCGTGTAGACGAGATATTCAGCGCGAGGCCGAACACGGTCAGCACGAGCAGCATAGTCGGAAACACGCTAAAATCGGTAGCTTTCTTTGTGTACAGAACGATCAGCAGCACGAGCAGCCCCATAATCAGGTTCATCGCCATCAGGCTGTCCAGCAAAAAAGTCGGCATCGGGATAATCATCATCATCACGGCGGCTACCACGCCCGCCGCGATAAAAATATCCCCCCTGTCCCCCAGCGCTGCGGCCATCCCTGTCCGCGCCCCATAAGCGGCGTCAGCCATAATCCCTCCCAAATCCCTTTGCGGATTCTTTTTCTATTTTTTCTAAAGGGGAAAGTCGCGGCAACTTCGTTGTCGACCCCTGCCCCGCACTTTCACAACAACGGCAACCCACAATTCTTGTATTTTAATAGTAATGTCATATTTCTTCCCAAATTCTTTTACATAATACCCCATAAGCGGCGGAGAGTCACCCCCCTTCTCAGGGCCTACCCTGTGTCAGTCCCAGGGCAAAGGCTGCGCCTTTGCCCAAGCGCTCCGCAGTTGCCACGTCAAGCCGTCATTGTAGAGCCGCCTCGCATGGATTGCTTCGCCCCACAACACGCAATGACGGCAGGCAGCCTGCCGCCTGCAAAACAAGAAAGCCCCCTCATAAATCTATGTACAAATGTCATTTTTTACAAAAAAATTCCAAAAATTCAAGCAAAATGCAATCTGCCGTCTATATATAATATGTATGGAGGCATTGATGAAAAATGCAAATAAAACCGAAACCCAAGCCGCCCGTGGCTTGGGGCGTAGACTCAGCCTGTGGCATACCGCCTTCGTGGAGGCCATGCACAGGGAACTCAAACACTGGGAAAAACACCTTAGCTTCGAGGCCGAACACCTGCTGAACGCGGCGCCGCTCGCTATGGACTTACTCATTATCAAAAAAGACCCGGCCCTCGTGATCGACAACAAAATCGCCGCAATATTCAGAACCCACAATATCATTGAGTACAAAAGCCCGCGGGATAACGTTTCGATCTTCGACTTCAACAAGGTTTGCGGCTATGCGTACATTTATTCCGCCATAAATAAAGCGCCGCTCAATGACATCACGATAACGTTCATAGCGGACCCGTACCCGCGCAAGCTGTTCACTTACCTTGGCGAAATGGGTTGCAAGGTGGATGAAACGTGGGCTGGCATTTACAACATACGGTATGCT
>JAIRMP010000102.1 GCA_031258615.1 Spirochaetaceae bacterium
CAGAATAAGCATATAGTTACCAAAGCCCTGTCCCGTTTCCGTGTAAGCATCACAGGCCGCCCCCGCTGCGGCGCCCTGCGCCATGGCGGAAATGCCCATGCCTATACCGGAAAACAAACCAAAACCTAAAACCTGGGAGACATTCAAATTCTGCGTATTAAACAGCGTCTGCATTAGAATGAATCCATAGATGGTCTGTGTAAGCGGCGCTCCCGCAAAAGCAACCAGCACAAACGGAAGCGGTTTGTGCTGCATAAGGCACTTTTTCCACGCGCTTATGGCTGCCCTGCCGGCTATACCGGCGCCTGTAGCGGAACCGATTCCGGCAATCCCCAAACAGGCCCCAATGCCTATTTGACCAAAAAATCCAGAGTCCATATATTTCTCCTAAATATAATATTGGGAGCTCATCTCCGGCGAGGATAATTTACAACGAAAATCCTGTTTTTCCTTCTTGGAAAATTTCAACAACTAAAATGAGCTAAATGCAGCATCCATTCGTAGGATGGGTATCGGTAAAGAAAGGTGTCAGTCACCCTTTTCTGCGCCTTAGCGGTAAAAGCAGAGGCATTGTAAAAGTAAAACTGCTGGATGGCGCGTTTACCTTGCGGTATCTATTCAGTCGGGTCATAATATTTGCATAAATATACAAAAATTGCCTAGTATTGCATAAATACTCATAATATCCACTCATTTTTGAATGAATATGCAAAAAGGTAAAGGCGACTGAATAGTTACACCTTGCGCTTTGTTTTTCAGATGGTATGTGGTATCGTTGGAAAGACGGAGGTAACAGAATGGGCTATGTGAATACGCGGATAACACTGAAAAACACCGATGATGTCAAACAGGCAAAAAAAGGGCTTATTACGGAACCGGAAATCAGGCAGGCAACGGTTAATGTCATGGTAGATACCGGTGCGGCTACTCTGATTATCAACAAAGAACTTTTTCAGAAACTGGGACTCGATGTTGCTGATGAACGGGTTGTGACTCTTGCCAACAATACAAAAGAAATATGCAAGTTGACCGATCCTGTGGAAATCCATTGGAAAGACCGGTTTATTTCCATGCAGGCTCTGGTAGTTGATAATGCGCCGGATGTTTTGTTGGGTGTGCTGCCCCTTGAAGGTTTGGACTTAATGGTAGACACGGTAAATCAAAAATTGGTTGGCGTTCACGGCGATGAACCAATCTACTATGCTATGTAAAATGGGGGGTGGGGGGGTTACGAGGCAACGCTACAACCCCATAGCGTTCAGATGTCAGCCGCCCCTGCGGTGACCACTGACAGCGTTCAATACGGGTTAAATACACGCGCCGCAATTTCTTGCGGCGCGCTGAACAGCGGCAAACCCGCGAAGCGGGTTTGGTGTTTGGTTTATGCTATCAGCATAGAGAAAACCATCACGAACAGCGCGACGGTTTCGCAGAGGCCCAGAATAAGCATATAGTTACCGAAGCCCTGTCCCGTTTCAGCGTAAGCGTCGCAGGCGGCGGCTCCGGCGGAACCCTGCGCGATGGCGGAAGCGGCCATGCCAAGACCGGAAAACACAGCAATACCAAAAATCTGGGATACATTCAAAACCTGGGTGTTAAACAAGGTCTGCATCAGAATGAATCCATAGATGGTTTGGGTAAGCGGCGCGCCCGCAAAAGCAACCAGCACAAACGGAAGCGGTTTGTTCTGCATAAGGCACTTCTTCCATGCGCCTATAGCCGCCATTCCGGCCATCCCTGCGCCGGTAGCGGAACCAATCGCGGCAATTCCCAAACAAGCCCCAAGGCCGATTTGACCCAATAATCCAGCGTCCATATATTTCTCCTTAAATATTTTTCTTTTGCCCAACTGCAAAAGGTTTGTATGAATAACCCGACCATTCTATCGCAAGATGGTTTCCGGCATATTCCAGAAGGTTAAGCCTCACACCGTGTACTATGACTGACAGCGCGTTCATGATGATGTTAAGCCCGTGTCCAAAGACCAGTATCAGCGCCGCCGCGAACAGCTTTAACACGATCTGCGCGGCGGAAGCGCCAATCCCGCTTTCAGCTAGACCGTTTATTCCCGACATCAAATTAAAACTTTGCGCTATCGAGGTGCCGGCAAGCCCCACGGCAAACAGGCGTATATAGCTTATTATGTCGGCAAAACTTCCAACAGCGTTGAGGAAGGTCGATAAAATGTTTGAAAAGCTTTTAAGCACGTTTAAAAACGGATTCCCGCCCTTCTGCTCCGCAAAGATGAAGTACACGGCCGGCCCTATGCCGATAAAGTACGCGGCGAAGGCGGGCAGCTCCACCTTTAACAGCATGGAAAGTACGAGGAAGTAAAGCCCTATCATCATCACGAGCCAGCCGGCCTGCGCAAGCGCGACGGGAGACGGTAGCAGTTTTTTGATGTTTTTTAAGTGGGCGTAAACCAACTGCACGATAGCGATGGAAAAGCACAGGAACTGTACATTCCAGTACGCCGTGTTGCCGGGCTGTTCCGCCGGTATTTTGAACAGTTTCTGTAGTATGCCGGGGAAGGCTTTAAGCGCGACATCAGAATTGAATTGCGGCAGCACAAGCGCTTGCAGAAACGGAGGCAGCGTCTGGTAAGGCATAGCGAACCATGCCCCGTTCAACGCGCCCCAGACTATCGTACAGAACGATAGCCACATAAAAAGTTTTGCCGCGTCCGGCATCCTGCCCGTTTTTTTCCTGGAAGCAAGGCCGGCGAGGGTGCTTATCGCAAAAAGCAGGCATCCGTAGGCCGCGTCCCCGAATATCATCGCGAAGAATATGCTGAAAAACAACAGGTATGAGGGGCTGATGTCGTACTCGCGGTAGCCGGGCACCGTCCCCAGAAACGAAAACAACGGCTGTATTATCCTGACAACGGGATTGGTCTTGATCAGTGTGGGCGGTAAGTCTGTTTCCGCCGGGTCGGACGCGCACAGCGCCCAGCCGTTTTCCGCGGCGGCCCGTTTTACAAGGCCCATCTCCGGCGCCGGCACGAAGCCTGTGATGTACGAGACCGGCATCTCCTGGGGGCAATCCTCAACGCCTTCCATACCCACCTTAGCCGTCTCAAACTCTATTTCCCCGGAAAGCTCGGCAATATCCCGCTCCAGCGTCGAAATCTGGTAAAACAGCATAGAAAGCTCATTCTCTATCCCTTCGATCGCCGCTTTTTGCCTGCTGACATCGTCACGCAGCGCGGAAAGCGGCTTTAGAGGCAGTTGAAACGGCTGTTCACCGTCCAAAGGCTCACCCGTTACCACGCAGTACACATTCACCTTGTCCCGGCCCAGCACGATCACCTGCCGCTCGCCCAAACTTTCGTACACCCGCTTTGGCAGTTCATACAGGAACAACGAAAGGCCGCTTTCCCCAAGACTCCTGAACGCGGCGGGTTCAAAATCGCCCCACTTCTCGATACGGCCAATCTCCCGCAAACAAGCGTAAACCTGCTCCTGCGCCGCCTTGCGTTTTTCGGAAAGCTCCAGGACATGAGCGCCTATATCAACCGAAACGTCCAACACGGGAGGCGCGAAGGCTTCCTTCTTTTTGGG
>JAIRMP010000112.1 GCA_031258615.1 Spirochaetaceae bacterium
ATAGTGGATTGCAGCGCGGACGGTGTGTACACGCTGGACTACCCAAACGAGGAGGTGAGGGCCGCCCTTGCCGAGTCGTTGCTGCATCATTTCCTTGCGGGCAGCAGCGACAAGTACTCAAAGGACGAGGCGGCGGACGCTCTGCTGGAAGGTGATGTTGACAGGGCGATGAACGCGCTGAGGACGATCTTCGCGTCTATTCCCTACGGCATACATTTGAAGGACGAGAAGTACTACCAGACGATAGTGCACCTCGTGTTTAGGATGATGGGGCTGATGGCGTTGTCTGAGGTGCAGACTGCGGACGGGCGTATAGACACGCTTGTAGAGACGCGGAAGCAGGTGTACTGCTTTGAGTTCAAGCTGAACGGGAGCGCTGAGGAGGCGCTGGCTCAGATTGACAGCAGGGAGTACCTGCTACCCTGGCGCGGGAGCGGGAAGAAGCTCTTCAAGGTGGGCGTGAGTTTTGACTACGAGAAACGCAACATAAAGGAATGGCTTGTAAGAGAGGTGGCAACCGCGAAGCGGTTGTCTCCGCAAACTCCTACCTCCTCGTAAAGCAGCCCACAAGGACGACTCGTAACCCGTTATCTTTCACGCTCAGCGAATAACACGGACGACTCCTCAGCCATTGGCGTACGTTCGGTGCAGGCTGGCCTGCCTGCCTGCTTGAAACCAGCAGGGTTTTACGGTATCCTGTAGTAAAATTGATAAAATGAACCGGAGGGGAACAGCTTGAAAAGAAAACTGTTCACATATAAGAATTTGCTTCTGTTTGATGAGCTTTTAGATGATGACGACATTTTCGATCATGTAGAAGATGACAAAGATTTTGCACAGTACAAAAAGACATTTGGGAAACTGCAAAAAATGCTTAAAACGGACGGCGGTGAAACAAGGCAGTTCATGATTCCAGTGCCCAAACCAGCGGATTTCCACTGGATACAGCCCGGAGAAAAAGTAGCGTTGGGGAACCATGAAATTACGGCGGGACATTTTTATTTTGGCACAAATATGCCGTCGGGAGTTGACGATTCACGCAACTTTCCTTCACTGATAAATCCGGATATATCCATTCCAAAAAAAAATAAGCTTGATCCCAAACAGAACACGCCGCCTTACTTTATTGATTACGCCGAATTAAACGGAATTCAGCGGCGCGAGTATATCTTGTGGCACACAGGCGGCAGAACGGACGAAAATATTGACGACTGGTTTGCCATACTTTTTCTGTACGGGCTGGAGCGGCGGGTGTTTATCGACAAGCTGCGCGGCTTGGTGAAGCATGGCGAGCTTATGCTGATACGGGACGAGGTCCGGCGCATACTTACGCTGTACGGCGGAAAAAGTATGCGGATCAGACTCGCCTATTCAAATTTTCTAGCCTTCCTTGAGATTGAATGTGCCGATCAAAGACTGTACGACCATCCGGCGCCGTATTTTGAATGTAGAAGATACAAGGAAAATGATGTTTTTATCGCGTATCTCAGCACGGCGTTAGCCCAATGCTCTGACCACCGTGCACCGCTGCCGTCCGATCTCGCTTACTACTGGTATATTGTGTCCAGCATTATACTCAAATCCGAAATAGCCTCCAAATGCGGGGACGAGTTCAGGGAACTTTTTATGATACGCTATGCCGAAACCTACGGACGCGGCATAACGGTCAGGAAAGGCAGCCGTGTCGTCCCGCCGACAGCCGAGTTTTATTATTACCCCGAATGTAACGGGCTGTACAAAGATATAACCCGCAGGCGCTACCGCAAAGCCGTCATTCCCGAACAGGGCGTCATCCTTGAAAAACTCTGGGGACTCGGCCTGCGCTGTAAGAACGAGCTTGTGCTTTATGCGCGCAGGCAGGCAAAACCAGAACATGCCGCCGGAGCCATGCTGGCCCTGCCCCCCGTTCTCTGGAAGGGCGGGGAAGCGGAGGCATTACAGGCTTTAAAAAAGGAACTGGACGGCAAAAGATACCTTACCACGCTTGATGAGCTAAAACAGGCGTTTTTCAAAAATATTCCGTTTTCAAAATCATGTTTGATCGATCTTGCACACGCGCTTGAAACCGAAGGCATAGCGATGGAACCTGACATTATATCGTTTCCCGATCAAACAAGCGATATAATCGTGCTGCATATATTAAAAAACAAAATTCCGAAAAACCGTTCAAGCGCGGATTATGCTTTTTTAAAAACAATAATGGAACTGGCGGCTTCCGCATACAAACTCTGCGCGCCGCAGCAGCAAACAGTTTCATGGTCCTATCCCATAAAACTGGGCGCTTATTTTTATGAGCGGCTTAACGCTTACATTGATATACTTATGCGGTATCCGCCGCCTTTACAGCAGTGTATCAGGCGTCTGCGGCATAAACCAGAATCTTATAAAAAGAGTATAATAAAATATATCCGGGAAGAAATACTTGAAGGCATAAATACAAGTTACGAGGCTGTTTCCGTAATTGAAAAACTGTACAAAGGCTTTGGGTTTTCGGAAAAAGAGTTGTACGGCGATCTGCACAGCGGAGGCGTTTCGGCGCCGGACGCGAAAAATCGTAATGTCAGCCTGGACCATGACAAGATTGAGCGGCTGCGGGAAGACAGCGATCATGTTTACAGTATGCTTTCTGATATTTTTACAGATGAGGAGGCAGCGGAAAACGCCGCGGCGGAAAGCTCCGTTTCAAAAACAGATTCAAAACAGGAGGGAGGCGGATGTTTTAATTTTAGCGAGGCGGAGGCTAATTTTCTCAAGACGATCCTTTCGCGCGCCGAATGGCCGCGGGATGAATTGACGGAGCAGGCCAGGCAGCAGGGTTTCCTGCTTGACGGCTTTATAGAAATAGTAAATGAAACCGCTTATGATGAATTTGGCGAAGCGCTGATTGAAGGCGGTGAAACTATCACAATAAATACGGATATTGCCGAAATGGTGACGGAGAAATTGTAAAAGTGGCGGAAACAATCAGGGTAAAAGACAGGGACGCGGTAATACAGTCCTTGAGGGCCGGCGTGGTTCCGAGAACGGCGCAGCATTTGATACAGGTTGGGCGAAAACTTGAAATTGAAGCGATGCTTCAGGATATTAACCGCGTAATTGACGGCGGTTCTTCTATACGTTTTGTAATAGGCGAGTACGGCTCCGGCAAAACTTTTTTTCTGAACCTTGTCCGTTCCATAGCGATGGAAAAAGGCATAGTCTGCGCCTCAGCCGATCTGACGCCGGACAAGCGGCTGCACGCGACGGGCGGTTACGCCAAGGCGCTGTACATGGAACTGATGCGCAACCTTTCCACGCGGACAAAGCCGGAAGGCGGCGCGATGACAAATGTTGTTGAACGGTTTATCCAGACGGCGCGCGGCGAGGCAAAAGATTCAGCGGAATCGGTTTCCGCTGTGATACAGAACAAACTCGCAAAACTTACCGAGCTTGTGAACGGTTACGATTTTGCCGAAGTGATAAACGCCTACTGGGGGGCTTACGACAATGGGGACGATACGCGCAAGCAGGACGCGGTGCGCTGGCTGCGCGGAGAATTTACCACAAAGACGGACGCCCGCAAAGCGCTGGGCGTGCGTACAATTGTCGACGATTCTACCTGGTACGATCAGCTTAAACTGTTTGCGCGTTTTACGCGCCTGTCCGGTTATTCGGGCTTCATCGTCTGCCTCGACGAGATGGTCAATATTTACAAGCTGTCAAACCATACGGCCCGCGGCTCCAACTACGAACAGATACTGCGAATCGTGAACGACACGTTGCAGGGTAGCGCGGGTGGTCTCGGTTTTGTCATGGGCGGCACGCCGGAATTCCAGCTTGATACCCGGCGCGGAATGTTCAGCTATGACGCGCTGCGGCGCAGGCTGGGCGAGAATGCCTTTGCCAGGCAGCACGGGCTTGTCGATTTCTCAGGGCCCGTGATCAGGCTCTCCAGCCTTAGCCAGGAGGACTTCTATGTCCTGCTGGACAAGATACGCCTCGTCTATGCGTACGGCGACGAGGAAAAGACGCTGCTCCCACAGGGCGCGATTGAAGCGTTTATGAAACACTGCGCCAAGCGGCTCGGCGATGAATACTTTAGAACTCCGGGAACGACGATAACTTCTTTTATCAGCCTGCTTGCTGTTCTTGAACAGAACGCCGGATCGGACTGGAAGGACTTGCTTGGCCGGATCGAATTGAAAAAGGACGAAGGCGGAGCGCGCGACAGGCTGTCACCGGACGACGATTTGGTCGCTTGCTAGATGGCCGGCGTAGGCGGAAGTACCGAATCAACATCATTCGCTCTGCTTGATGAACGTATACAGCGCTGGATTTGGCGGCATGAATGGACGGAACTTCGCGAGGTTCAGGAACGCGCGATTCCGCTGATAATAAAATCAGAATGTGATGTGCTGCTTGCATCCACGACAGCAAGCGGCAAAACGGAAGCGGCCTTTCTGCCTGTACTGACGCGGCAGCTTGGGCTGCCCGGCATGGGACTCACCGTTTATGTCAGCCCGCTCAGCGCCCTTATCAACGATCAGTTCCGGCGGCTAGACGATCTGTGCGAGCGCCTTGCCATACCAGTACACCCCTGGCACGGAGGCATTTCCGCCTCGGTAAAAAAACATTTCTTTGAAAGACCGGCGGGCGTCCTCCTGATCACGCCTGAGTCGTTGGAAGCTCTTTTTTGCAACCACGGCTTTGAGATTCCCCGCCTCTTAGGAGGCATCCAGTACCTAATCATCGATGAATTACATTCGTTCATAGGGAGCGAGCGGGGAAAGCAGGTACAGACCCTGATGCACCTGATAGACCTGCGGACAGGGAAAAAAGTTACCCGCATCGGTCTGTCCGCCACTCTGGGGGACATGGAACTTGCCGCCGCCTTCCTGTCCGGTTTTGGCCTTTATAAACGCGGATGCGAAATCATTGAGGCGGAGGACGGGGAGGACGGCGGCAGAAAGACAAAACTCTTGCTCAAAGGCATCTGTGAAAGTTTAAGCGTCAGCGCCGCTGTCGGCTCGGATGCAGGCGAATCCGGAGGCTCGGAGGCGGACGGGAAACCGGAGACGGAAACAACATTCAGCGCGGAGCATGAAATTGCCGGATACCTGTTTGAAAAATTACTGAACGGCAACAACCTGATATTTCCCAACGCGCGGAGCAAGGTTGAATATTACACCCACATACTTTCCGGCCTTTGCGAAAAGTCGGGCATACCGAATCAGTTTTACGCCCACCACGGGAATCTGTCAAAAGAAATTCGCGGCGAAGCGGAGGATGCGCTTAGGGCGCATGAACACGGCGCAACCGTTATCTGCACAAACACGCTGGAGCTTGGTATAGACATCGGCTACGTGCAGACCGTCGTACAGATAGAATCGCCCCCCTCCGTCTCAAGCCTGCGCCAGCGTGTGGGACGTTCCGGGCGGCGTCCCGGCGAGGCGCAGGCCCTCCGCGCCTTTACAATAGAAGAGCCGCTTGGCGGCAACGCCCATATCTTTTCCCGCCTGCGGGAAAGCACGTTCCAGATGTGCGCCTGCATAACGCTGCTGCTGGAAGGCTGGTGCGAAGCGCCCCGTCCCGCCGGTCTCCACCTTTCCACGCTGACTCAGCAGATACTGGCCATGATTGCCGAACGGGGCGGCGTCTTTCCCGATAGGGCCTACGATGAGCTTTGCCGGACAGGCCCGTTTACCGCGGTCTCCAGCGGCGACTTTACCACGCTGGTAACTGGTCTTATAAACCGGGAGCTTGTAGAGCAGGACAGGACCGGCCTCCTCCTGTTCACGGAAAAGGGCGAGCGCATGGCGGGGCACTTCTCGTTTTACGCCGCGTTCTCGTCCGAAAGCGAGTACCGCATAGTGAGCGGCGATAAAACCCTGGGGACTCTGCCTGTCAATTCGAGTTTGCAGGTAAACGACTTTATCATTTTTGCCGGAAAAAGCTGGCGGATAAACAGCATCAACGATGCAAACCGCACGATAGAGGTAACGTTTTACGGGAAGGGCAGGCCGCCTGTTTTTACCGGAAGCGGCTTTTGCATAGACCCGGTGATACGAAAACGTATGCGCGAACTTTACATCTCTGATGAGATGCCGCCCTTCGCCGACGTGAATACAAAGGATTTTTTGCGCGAAGGGCGGGAACAGTTCCGGCTTTACAATTTGCCGGAAAACAAAGTGATAGAACATGGGCGGGACACCGTTATGGTAACATGGCTAGGCGACAGGGCAAACCATACGCTGCAAATACTGCTGAAATACCACGATGTCAGCGCGTATACGGGCGGGCTCGGCCTCACCGTGCCGGGCAAGAGTCCCGCCGAAGTTATCAAGGTTCTGCGCGCGATAAAACAGCAGCCGCGCCCGCCCCTGCAAAAACTGCTCGGCAAATCGGAAAACCTGCTGGTAGAAAAGTGGGACTGGACGCTGCCTCGCGATCTGCTTATAAAAAACTACGCCGGCCTCTACCTCGCCTTCGACGAAGCCGAGACCTGGCTGTAGGCCAGCCTGCACCGCAGGCAGGCCATTTGCCAGGCAGTGAAAGCCTGGAGTTTGCGGAGTAAGCGCAACGCGCTTGCGCAGCAAACTCCGGAGACAACCGCAAAGCGGTTGTCCAGCCTGCACCAAACGTACGGCAGGCCAGCCTGCACCAAACGTACGCCAATAGCTGAGACACTGTCCTTGTCATCCGCTAAGCGTGAAAGA
>JAIRMP010000181.1 GCA_031258615.1 Spirochaetaceae bacterium
TAAGGAATTAGCAAAATTACGTTGTCATAATATTATGACAACAAGAAATTCGTAATTCCTTATCCTATAATGAATTACAGTTGTAGTCATAATATTTCTGGGATTTTAGGATATATATAAACTATTTAAATAAGCTAAAAACCGACCATCCCAATCTTGCAAATTTGCTGGATCATTATAGCTGGGAAAGGAATTATGAACATATCAGGGCTAATAGCTTAAGTCAGGTTTATTTTTATGAAAATATAGAAAAAGCCGCCAGATTGTATCCAGATTTTCCGGATTTTCTGACCGAACATAGGTATGCCTTATTAGGCATTGTTGGGTATAATGGCAATACATCTTTGCGCGATGCCTCGCTTATACTGCTAAAGGAAATTATGAAAGCCCACCCTGAAAACGCCGAATATATCAAATGTTATGCCAATGGACTGTTTTTAACAGTTTACTCGCTGTGATTCTAATGAAGAAAAAGATGCGTTTCTGTCAGAAATATTTAAACTATCTGAAAAAACAAATATTACCGCAGTCATTGCTTATTATTGTATGGGATTAAATTATCGTATAAGTCAAGAAAGAAAAACACTGCCCAAAGAATTGTTTCAGGATTATTTTTACCAAATAGAAAAATACTACAATTCTTTAGTTCTGATGAAAAAAATCACGGAGGTGTATTCAGAAACAATTAAATTATTATTGTGGGCAAATTTACCTTGGAAGGACGATAATAAATTTCCTCCACTAAAAGAGAAATTTGATTATTATTTAATATTATGCCAGAATGCAAAAAAATTTCCAAATAATATGAGTATTGTAGAATCTTTTCTTGATATCTCCGAGAGCATGGTTGAAGAAATTGATGACACCCGGCAGTTGGAATCCATGTATAATGATGCTGTCAATTTCTCGAAAAAATACCACGATGATTTTGGTGATATAATCTACAACTGTAACGAAATTTTATGCAAATTATATAGGAAATTTAACGAAAAGGAAATGAAAGATCGCTGACCTAAAGAAATGAAAAGGATTGTATCAAATTATTATGATGAACGCAGCTATTGGATACCTGGCTTTTTAGAAGAATTATATCAAGAAGCAAAAAATGAGAATGAAAGGACAGAGGCATCCAAAATGTTTTTGGATTATTATAATGAAATCCCCTGGAATACTGAAATTATATGGAGATATACTCATATTCTTAATTGTGAATTAAAAAATACTGACTCATTGGAGGAAAAATTAAAACTATTTTTAATAATCCCAGAATGGGCGCATAAGCAACCCGGTGTATTTTATATTCTTGAATATTATGCTGATGCTTTATTTAATATTGTCTGCTTGACAAAGGACAATACAAAATACTCAAACTATAAAGATGGAGTTGAGTGTTTTATCACGTCTTATCCTTTCGTTATTGCTGAAACAAATTTGAATAAAAAACCTGAATATAAGGAACTATTTGGAATCGAATTGAGTGACAGCGGATTAACACTGAACACGAGATGAGTCCTTATACAAGCGCAAGCGCAGGGGAATAAGCGGAAATCCCGCAAACACCCCATAGTGAGCTGAGGAAATTGGGGCGGATAGCCCGAAACAGCCATAATTCCTGTTTGATTTTTTGTTTTTCCTGCACTACACTAATTTTTAGCAGGCAGGTAGGGCAGTAGCTTTGTTCTACCGGCGACGCTCGTTGAGCGGCTAATTTTTCTAGTTCTTGAGGTTTTTATGTCGAATTTAAATCATTATCTACCCCCCCCTCCCCCCACCAAAAAAAAATACAGCTCATTTTTCTTCGACCGCCGCCAAACATCCCCTGGCGCGGACTCCAGCAGGTCGAGTGGGTGTAAGAAGGGCTGACAAACTGGATTGCTTCATAGCCTTGCGCGTGTATGGCCACGACCCGCGGACTCGCAATGACTAATGGGTGCTGACAATGAGGATTGCTTCGTCCCCTACAGGTCCTCGCAATGACGAATGGCGGATAGCGGGCTGGATTGCGTCTCACTGTCAACAGGAAAAGAATTCTTTTGGTTAAGAATTCTTTTCCACAGATTAACACTGATTTTGGCTTCTTTAATCTGTGGCGAACTTTAGTTCGCAATCAGCGTAATCTGTGGACTTTTTTGTTCCCCGCTTTCTTGACTTGTTGATAGCGCTATGTTACTGAAAAGTCCCGGCGATGACAGCGGAACAGCCGTACCCGCGTCGGTATCAAAACGGCTGCCGTAGGCCGCGGCGAGTACGTATTCCTCCCCAAAAGGCGGGGCGCCGCGAAGGAACAGGAATAGGTCTTGCCATTGTGAGTACCATTCTTAAAACCTGCAATATACATTTTGGCGTCGAATTTAATGGCGGCTTTTAGCAACAATGGCATTGTTACAGGCCATTTCGATTCTTCACGGCTTGATAAATCCATGGCTGTCACCGAAACGGATAGGCAGGCGCGCGATTACAGGATTTTATACAGGCCGTAAAATCGGGCGAACGGATGAAATTCCTAACCGTCGTGGTTATGGCCGGCGTGAAAGCCGGATATAATATATACGCCGTCTGTTGACAGTCCGTTCAGGATAGTATACTCTCACTATAGTATTACTAGGAGATGGAATGAAGCGTTGTAAACAAGATATTTCAAAATTGGGTGAACGGACCAAAGCGGTCCACGCAGGGGAAGTCCCGGATCCAGTTACCGGCGCTTCAGCGCCGAACCTGGTCATGTCCACCACCTTTGTTGCGGATGCCGACACGACATTTTCGGTTGAAGGCATGGGGCAGGATGATCCTTTTGTATACACCCGCTGGGGCAACCCAACGATACGGCAGTTGGAGGAAAAACTTGCCGTTTTGGAAGATGCCGAAACCGCCGTTGCCTTTGCCAGCGGCATGAGCGCCGCCACCACCCTGATGCTCCATACCCTTAAAGCCGGGGACAGGGCGGTTATGAGTGACGTTACATACGCGGCGGTGGCCGAGGCAGCCAATGAGCTTTTTCCCGGTCTTGGCATTGATATTATCAAGGTTGACACCTCTGATCCTGATGCGCTGGCGGCGGCGGTAACAGGCGGCGTAAAATTGGTATACATTGAGACGCCCTGTAATCCGCTGTTACGGCTCACCGACATTGAAGCCGCCGCGGAGATCGCCCACAAGGCTGGCGCACGCCTGGCGGTGGACTCAACCTTTGCGACCCCGGTGGCGACAAAACCCCTGCTGTTGGGCGCTGATTTCGTCATTCACTCGTTGACAAAGTATATTGGCGGCCACGGCGACGCGCTGGGTGGGGTTTTGCTGGGCAGGGCCGGGGATCTGGTTCCGCTGCGCAAAAAAACTTCGATCCGGCTGGGCGGGACGATAAGCCCATTCAACGCATGGCTCATCATGAGGGGCCTTGCGACTCTGCCGCTCCGCATGAAGGCGCATGAAGAAAACGCCCTGAAAATCGCCCGTTATCTTGAAACAAACCCCCGGATAACTCAGGTGATCTACCCCGGCCTCCCCTCTCACCCGCAGCACGATCTTGCGCGGCGTCAGATGAAAAATTTTTCCGGCATGATAAGCTTTCAAACCGAAAGGGGAAGGGAAACCGTCCGGCGTCTTGCCGAAAAACTGAGAATCATCCACTATGCCGTTTCCCTGGGGCATCACCGTTCCCTCATCTTTTACCTTGATACGGAGGAACTGCTCGCCACATCGTTCAAACTGACGACAGGGAAACAGCTTGATTCATTGAGAGCGTTTGCGGGGGACGGCATATTCAGGCTGTCGGTCGGCCTTGAGGACGCGGATGATTTAATCGCGGATATAGAACAGGCGTTAAATGAAGGCGGTTAACCAACAATTTTACTTTTTGATTTGGACCCAGCCGTCATTGTGAGGCGGCGCAAGCCGCAAGCGGCTTGCGTAGGAGTTTGCGGCGCGCTACGCGCTTGGACAACCGCTATGCGCTTTCTCCGCAAACTCCTACCTACTCGTAAAGCCGCTTGGAAGGACGACGGCTCAACGCTGGCGCGTTGAGCGTAGGAGTTTCGGGGCACGGGCGGATGGGATGGCCCCGAACACCCGGGCCCAACCGCAATAGAGCAACCACAGCCGCCGCCCACCCGCGGGGGTGTGTTGGTTTGGTTTTGGGGGGCCTGCGGGACGCGTGCGCCCCGAAACTCCAGGCCCAATCCGCTTGCTTTCACGCTCAGCGGCTCGCAAGGACAATGAGTCAGCCATTGGCGTATGTTTGGTGCAGGCTGGCCTGCCTGCCTCCTTGACTCGATTTTTGAGAAGCATTACAGTGAACCAACTTAACGAATGGTCGGTAACCTGCCGCCCTTTCAACTGTTAGAAGTATAGGAAATGCTATGACAAAGGCTGAAATAATACAATCCGCTTTTGAAACGTGGGGCGCGACCGGTTATCAGAACACGAGCCTTGCGGCGCTTGCCGGCGCGCTGGGAGTAACAAAGACGGCGCTGTACCACCACTTCAGGAACAAGGATGATATCTTTACAGCGATGTACGACACTTTTTTTGACAGTTTGGCGGATAACGTAAGGCCGTTTTTTGAAGAGGTCCTTGCCTGCGCGGAAGGCTGTGCCGATGAGGCTAAAATTTTGGAAGCGGCACTGCTTATCAACGGCAGAATCACCGAATTTTTCGCGAAAAATCCGTGGTACTTTATATTTTCGCTGGTAAAAGCGCACAGGAATATGGACGCAAGTTTTGATGTGTCCGCACGTCTGAAGGAAAAGGGGCTGGATTTTGAAAAAATAGATCAAATTAAAAACCGGCTTAACGAAAAAAAACCATACCCGACGTTTTTTCAGTTTATTTTTACCGCGTCGTTCTGTATCACCGCCCATTTTTTGGGGGTCCTGTGGGCGGAGGGACGGCTGGAAACGGGTTTTCACGAAATTACCGGGAGGGTAAACCGGTTTGTAAGGCATGGTGTCGGCTTCAGGCGTGAAACGATAGACTCACTTGACTGGGAAGCGCTGGAGAAGGCCGCGGTATGGCGCGAGATAGGGGGGGGGGGGGGTAGGCGCAAATGGCTGATCAAGGCGGTGGCGAGCGCCGTCGCCGCGGTGGGCCCCTGGGCCGCCTCCATGTCGATGGTGGCCAAAAAATCGGGGCTTTCCAAGAGCGGGCTTTACGCCCATTTTGCCAGCAAGCGTGATATGCTGCGGCAGCTTTTTTTTGAGGAGTTTGATGATGTGATACAGCACGCGCGGAACGTTTCGGCAAAATCCGGCGTTCCCGAAGAGCAGCTTTACCTCGCGATGCGGGCGGTTGAAAGCTTCCTCACATCGGAACCTGAATTTTTGACCGCTATCGCCAGGATAAAGACGATGCGCATCAATTTTGATATGGACAGGATGGAGGACATAAAGAAGAATATGTGTCACAACAGATTTTATCAGGTTTTTTCGGAGATAAAAAACGCTTCCGGCGAAACGCTGGTAGATGAAACCACAGGCAGTGTTATTTTGTTTCTTTTAACGGATACTCTTATCAGAAAACCGGATTCGATGGACTATAAGGCAATCCCTAACGAAAGCTTCAGAAGCCTTTACAGATTTATCGCGCTGGGAACGGACGGCGTGAGCTGACGGCGGCATGTTATTTTTACAAATATTTTTTACAGAGGAGACAATGGTCAACAGGAATCTACTATTTTTAACATTCATCGTATTTCAGGCGTTTAGCCTGGATGCTCTTGTCGCGCAGGAAACTGCCGGCAGGATGAAGCTTTCACCGGAGGAGGCCGTAGAACTGGCAATCAGGAACAATTTGACTCTTGAAATTCAGCGTATCAACACGGACACGAAAAAGCGCGCCTCGGATTATGTGTGGAACAAGTTTTTGCCGACGGTGGGTCTGTCAGGCGGGATGAACCTCAATTCACAAAATTCCAAAACCACCGGTGATTTTTCGATGCCGGAGCAAACGGAACAGACGCAGAGCGTATCGGTAACAGGATTTCAGGGACAGATACAGGCGCAGCTTGCGATCAACTTTGCGCTGTTCGAAGGGATAAAGTCGCTCAAGCTGGACTACCAGACGGGGCTCCTTTCGCTGGAGCAGGCAAAGCTGCAACTGGAGCGGGATGTACGGAAGGCTTACTACAACATCATGCTTGGAGAAGAGCAGGTAAAGCAGCTACAGGAGAGCCGGCTGAACGCGGAGCAGCAGGCGGTCTCGGCTGAGACCCAGTACCGCGCCGGCAGGCAGCCGGAGCTGAGTTATCTACAGGCCCGCGTGAATGTAGAGACGATGAAGCCCTCCATAGACCAGGCGGTAAACGAACTGCGCCTTGCCAAATCAAACTTTGCTATGACGCTCGGACTGCCGCTCGATACGGACTTTGAACTGTCCATGCCTGTCGACGGCACGCGCTACATACCGCTCGATACGAAAGACCTGGTAAGGCAGGCAAAGGACAACAACCCCGATGTCCTGGTGCAGAAACAGCAGCTTAGAACCTTGTTGAGTCAGCGCAAGGCCCAGGTGTACCAGAAATTGACGCCTAACCTTTCGCTTGGCTGGACCGGTACCCTGTCCGGCAGCGGGTCAAAAACTGGTGTTGAAACGAATCTTTCAAGTACAACGACAACTCTTAATCAGGACGCGCTGTCTACGGGCGGGACCTTTACGCTTGGGCTTTCATGGACGGCCACAAGCCTGCTGCCGTTCGGCGTGGACGCGCAATCAATAAAGGATATGGACAACAACATCAAAACGTTGAGCATCTCTATAGCGTACGCGGAGCAGGGCACAGAGCTTGACATCAACAACAAGGTACACTCGCTGGAACAGATCAGGGCGAACATTGACGCCCAGCGGTCAACGGCGGAGCTTGCCGAGCGCAGTTACAACGAGACGCTTCGGGCGTACAACAGCGGCCTGCAAAGCCTGCTGCAGGTGCAGAATGCCGAATTGCAGCTTCGAAACGCCCGCCTCAACCTGTATCAGCAGGAATCAAACTATCTACAGGGACTCATTGACCTTGAATACTCTATAGGCGTTCCGTTTGGAACTCTTTAAAAAAATGACTCAGTCTGAATGACAAAGCAAGGAAGGATCATTTGAAAATCATCGAATCAAAAATTTCGCAAAAAAAGCCGGCGCCATACACAGTCGTTTTTACCCTGATTGTCCTTATGCTTGCCGGCTGCCAAGCGAGGGAGCAGGGGCAGGGACAGGGGCCGGCGCAGCCGGTGTTTGCGATCAGTACCATTAAGCTGGAAACGGGAAAGATAGCGGACTACCTTACGCTTTCGGGCGATATGGTGGCCGGCTCGTCCGTGGACGTTTATTCCGATACGGCGGGAACGATAACAAGGCGCTATGTTTCCATAGGGAGCCGCGTAGCAAAGAATCAGCCTATAGCGGAGGTTGACCCGTCCCAGCCGGGAATGAACTATATTCCAAGCGTTGTGCGGGCGCCAATATCCGGCGTAATCTCCGGACTGCCGGGACAGGTCGGCATGAAGATCAGCCAAAGTTCCCCGCTGGCAGTCATTTCCGGTGACGGCGGCCTGGAAATTGAGCTTCATGTCGCCGAGCGCTTCATATACCGGATAAGGATGGGCCTGCCCTGCGAAATAACGCTGGACGCATACCCGGGAGATAACTTCCGCGGACGAATCTCGGAGATAAGCCCTGTCGTGAACATATCTTCGCGCACGATGATGATCAAGGTGAACGTTGACAACCCGGGTGACAGGCTGAAGGCCGGTATGTTCGCCAAGGTAAAGATCATCACGGAAGAAAAAGAGAACGCCATTACCGTACCGGAGGGCGCCGTTCTACAGCGGGGCGGACAAAACTTTGTGTACACCGTGCGGGCAGACCCCGACGATCCGGAAGACAGCAGGGCGGTACGGACGCCTGTAACGCTCGGCTTGAACATAGATAATATGTTTGAAATAACTGAGGGCCTTGAGCCTGGCGACGAGGTGATAGTTCGCGGGCAAACCACGCTTACAGACGGCAGCCGCGTGAACGTAATACAGTAGGGGGATGAGAGAAAAAAATGAGTTTAGCAAAAACAGTGGTTTCGCGTCCTACGACGCTTTTTATAATCTTCGTTCTGCTGCTCGGTCTGGGAGGTTTCGCGCTGCTCAACCTGCCGATAGACCTTACACCGGATGTCAGCTTCCCGTATGTGATGGTTTCCACAACGTACACCGGCGCGGGCCCTGAGGAAGTGGAGCGCACTATATCCCGCCCTCTCGAAGCGGCGCTTTCCAGTGTGTCCAATTTGAAGCAGATAACTTCGACATCTTCCAAAGGGTCCAGCATGGTGGCGCTCGAATTCAACTACGGCACCGATATTGCGGACGCTACAAACTCTATCCGCGACGCGCTGGACAGGGTGCGGCGCGCGCTGCCTGACGGCTCCGACTCGCCTACGATCTTCAAGTTTGACCCGTCCATGATGCCGGTGATGGGACTCATGGTTATATCGGAAAACCGATCCCCTGAAAACCTGCGGGAGCTTGCCGACAGCTCCATCGTTCCCCGGCTGGAGCAGATTCCCGGCGTAGCGACAGCCAGCATAAACGGCGGACGCGAGAAGCAGATACGGGTAGAGATACAGTCTTCACGGCTTGAAGCGTACGGACTCACCGTTACCCAGCTTCAGCAGATGCTGTCCACGCAGAACGCGCAGGTCGCGGCGGGCACGATCACGGAGAACGGCATATCGTACATACTCAACACTATGGGTGAGTACAGCACGCTGGACGAGATACGGAACACCGTCATATACTACGCGGCCAATACCGGCGCCAATGGGCGGCAGGGCCAGCCTATCGAGGTATACCTCCGCGATATAGCCGATGTGCATGAGGGCTACGCCGACCAGCAGAGCATTGTCTATGTGAACGGGCAGGAGGCGGTTCAGCTTTCCGTGCAGAAACAGAGCGGCAAGAATTCCGTGCAGGTCGCCAAGGATGTGCGGGGGCGGCTTGTAAAGCTGGCGGAAGAGCTGCCAGGCGACGTAAAAATCACGGAAATCTTTAATACCACCGATATAATTGAGGCCTCGCTTAACAATGTAATGACCAGCGCGGTGAGCGGCGCAATCCTTGCCGTTCTGATACTGTTTTTATTCCTCCGTTCGATAAAGCCGACCATCATAATTGGCATCAGCATCCCTGTTTCCATCATTATAACGATGATGTTGATGTACTTCTGGGGGCTCACGCTGAATCTGATGACGCTCGCGGGCCTGTTCCTAGGCGTCGGGATGCTGGTTGACAACTCCATAGTGATTCTTGAAAACATCTACCACTACCGTGAGAAGGGGGCGAAACTGATGCCGGCGGCGGTTTTGGGGACTCAGGAGATGATAGTCGCCATAGCCTGTTCAACGCTTACAACGCTCTGCGTGTTCCTGCCCCTTGTTATGTTTCAGGGTCTGTTGGAGATGGCGGGGGAAATGTTCGCGGGGCTCGCGTTCACCGTCGTTTTCTCGCTCGCCATATCGCTGTTTGTCGCTATATTCCTTGTCCCCGTCCTTTCAAGCCACTACCTGCCGCTTCTAACCCGTAAGCAGGCCCCGCTAAAAGGCAAACTTGCCGTCATTGACGGCTATTTTGAACGCTTCCTGCACGGCATGGAGTCCGGCTACCGTAAACTGGTTGCCAAAGTGCTGCGGCACAAGATGCTTGTCGTGGGTTTTCTGCTGCTGGTGTTTATAGGAAGCATCGTGGCCGTTCCCAGAATAGGGTGGATATTCATGCCGGAGTCGGCGGCGGATTCCGTTTCCATAAACGTTACGATGCCGCTCGGTACGGCGCTGCCTGAAACCGAAAAAACCTTGAAAGAGGTCGAGGCGATCGTCAAGAAAGAGTTGTTAAAAGATGGGAAAGAAGCCTACGACCGCCTGGTCCTTAACGCGGGAGGCGGGGGGCGTTTCAGCAGCGGCGGCACAAATTCAGGCTCGCTCCGCATAAACCTGCCCGAATTCGATAAGCAGATAATGGACGCCAACGAGATTCAGGCTGTGATACGTCCCTACTTTAACCAGTTTCCCGGGGTGCTGTTCCGCTTTTCCTCAGGCGGCGGCATGATGGGCGGCAGCAGCAACCCCATAGACATAGTTCTCCACACGGAGGATTTGGTAAAGGGAAAGGCTATAGCGGACAGGATATCCGATCTGTTGAAGGAGAATATACCGGCGGTAAACGAGCCGCAGGTGAGCCTTAACGACGGCCTGCCTCAGATTGAAATCGAGTTGGACCGTGAACGTGTGTACGCGCTCGGCCTTAACGCTTACACGATTGGCAACGAGATCAAGGCGGCGGTTGACGGGATAACCGCGTCGCAGTTCAAGAGCGGCAACGACGACCTCGACATAATACTGATTCTGGCGGAGGCGGACAGGAGCAGCCTGCCCGATCTTGATCACATTTTCGTGCGCAGCAGCGTTACAGGCGCCCGCGTCCCGCTGTCCAATTTTGCCAACTACAAGGAAGGCTCAGGTCCCATGACGATAAGCCGCGAGAATCAGAGCCGCGTGATCCACGTAACCGCCGGCGTTAAACCCGGCACAAAACTGAACGAAGTCCAGGAGCGGATTCAGGAAATGATAAAGGCTGAAATACCGGCGGAAGACGATGTCATCATAACCTACGAAGGCGATAACGCGGAAATGGTCAAAATGTTTATAAACTTTGTGCTGATAATGATAGTCGCCATCGCGCTCGTCTTTGGCGTTATGGCAAGTCTGTTTGAAAGTTTCCGTGACCCGTTCATAATCATATTCACGATTCCGCTGAGCATAATCGGCGTTGTAGCGATATACGCGATCACGGGCGACCGCTTCAACATACTTACCGCGGTCGGCCTCCTTGTACTGCTCGGCGTAATTGTAAACAACGGCATCGTGCTGGTTGACTATACAAACCTGCTGCGAAAACGCGGGTTTGGCCTGGAGGAGGCCTGCATAGAGGCCGCCGGCAACAGGCTGCGCCCCATACTGATGTCAACGCTTACCACCGTGCTGGGCTTGGCTCCTATGGCGTTTTTTCCCGGCGAAGGCTCGGAAATGGTTGCCCCCATCGGCAAAACGGTTTTCGGCGGCCTTAGCTTCGGCACCTTGATGACGCTGTTTTTGATGCCGGCGATCTATGCCAGAATCAACAAGCATGACGACGAGCGCCGCGCCATCGCCGACATGAAACGTGAAGGCATAGCCTCCGGTTTAAGCAAGGAGGAACTGAAAGACCTTATCAGGCAGAAAAAAGCGGAGCGGCACGCAAACGAACAGAAAATGGCGGCGGCGCGATGAGGAGTGAAGAGTGAAAAATGATACTTTACTTAACGGTGGAATTCCGCCACCATTACTATACAAGCTATACTGTGCGGTATACCCAGGAGCGAATGAACCTAACGGAGGGAAGGGGGCGTTTATGGAGGATATTATGATGAATTATACAGTCGAAGAAGCGGCAAAGAGCTTTGAAGAAAAATTCAAAGCCAACGGTTTTAAACGTTCTGTTTTGCCTAACAATGCGCCGGATTATACAAGCGAAAAACAGGTACAGGAGATAGAAGCGGTTCGTGATTTTCTTGCTTCAGATATGCTGGAATATATTGCCAATTTGACATGAGCGGTAAATTTATAACAAAACCTGATTACCTGTATTTGTTGGATTACTTTCCTGATAATGTCATTTTCATGCGGTTTAGGACGCTGTTGACTGAGACTATTGAAACCGCCGGGGCTCTGGGAATAGATGAAAGCGTTAATATTGACAGAGAAAGCATGGAAATGGTTGTACTGGATTATTTTTCAGATATAGCTAGGGTAAAATATTTTCATAATATCAAACAGGTAAATGTTCAACAAATGCACGCATACGAAATGTTTTGTTTTTTGCGGCGGCATCCTGTACAAATTTGTAAACCCTTTATAAACGGTTTTGATATAAACGAAAAAATAGCCATCGCCATCTTTGTTCCAAGAATCCTGCGTGAAGCTGGTATAATTTACAGTAAAACAAATCAGGATATTAACAAGGATACGCTGAATAATTTTATAAATAGTATTTTTTATCATATAAAATACAGCAGTTATACACAGCAATCACTTGAACTGATGATAGAGGCGTTCTTTTTTGGCTGTAACTGCCGCGTTAAAATATAAATAGAATTACAGGAGTAACAATGCGAATAGAAATTATCGCCAATCTGACGGTTGAAGAAAATATTATGGACGCGCTGCGCACCGAGGGCGTGGCGAAATTTTATACAAAGATTCCGTCCGTACACGGTATCGGAAAGCAGGGTCCGCGCATGGGGGATGCGGTGTGGCCGGAAGAAAACTTTGTGATGGTGATCTGGTGCGAGATGGACGAAGCTCTCGGCATAGAACGTGCCGTAAGCCGCGTAAAAGAAAGCTTCCCCAACGAAGGCATAAAACTGTTCGGCCTGCACGAAATCTACGCCAACCAAAAACTTTTGTAACAGTTGACAGGCAAGGGGGCTAGTCCCAGCCCCCCGCCGGCCCCGATTCGGTCGAGTCCAGCGTCACAGTCTCTGCCGCTGTGTTATCGCGTTTTTTGCCGGAAGTGACCCACACGGCATTGCCGGATGAGCCGAGCGGTACGCTGTTTTTTAACGATTCGACAGATTCGTTGCTGCCGTATATCACGCCGCCTGTTTTGATAAATGTGCCGCCGCCGGCCGCTACGCTTACGCCGCCGCCTGAAAAGCTGGATGAATTGCCTGATATTTCGCCGCCTTTCATGTTGAATGTTCCCTTGTGTATCCTTACGCCGCTGCCTTCGCTGTTCGATTTTATTCCCCCGCTTTTCATCGTGAATACACCGCCTTCATCCAAATTTACGCCGCCGCCGCCGCCGCCCCCGCCGCTGGTCGAATCGTACGATATGGAGTTGCCGCTTATCTCCGCGTTCCCCTGCATCACAAACTCACTGCTTTTAAGGCCGACGCCGCCGCCCCATTTCGCGTAGTTGCCCGATATTTTAGCGTCCCCGGACATCAAAAAGTATGAGTTGTTGTGTAAAAAAATACCCCCTCCCAGACAGCCGTCGCCGCTGCTATCGAGGTAGCCCTTATTAGCCGTGATTTCGCCGCCTTTCATAAATACCGCGCCGTTTGTAACGTATACGCCGCCGCCGTTGTCCGGCGATTCAGGGCCGGTGTTGGAACTGGTATTATGGTTGTTTTGCAGCGCCGCCCCCGCTTCGATCGTGAGCGTGCCGCCGTTGACAGTTACCATCGCCCTTGATGAGGTAATGCCGTCATTCTGCGAGGCTTTGGGGCCGCCTGCCGCGTTGTTCCATTTCGCGCCGCCATCTATCGTGAGTGTGCTGGCCGAGGCCCCTCCCAGCGTAAGGCTTGCGCCGTTTTTAACGCTGAACAGGCTGTCCGTAACGTGAGCTCCGCGCGTTATCGTGTACGAAGCGCCGTTCGGAACCGTCAGGCGTATATGCTTGTTCGCGCCGTCTATGCCGGATACGGCCTTTTCAAGCTCAATGTTCTCTAACACGGTGATTGTATCAGGCATACTTGCCGTTCCCGCCGCGGCGCTTACCGCCTCCTGCAAAGACTGGTAGTAAATTAAGGCAGTGGAGCCCCGGCTGGCGGACGCGCTCACGATCTTCCCCTGGCCCGCACCGTCAAGGACAATCATGTTGCCTGCTTCGCTTACGGTAAATTTCGCCGTGTCTCTTGCTGTTATGCCGCTTAACACAATAGTGTCGCCGTTAGCCTGCGCCTGCGTCGTGATCCTTGCCGTAAGCCCGCCCGGCGGCGTCAAACTGCCGGAAACTGTGATAAGTTTGCCATCCGTCAGGTATACATCGTTATCCTGCGTAACAACTGATTTTCCGACTATGTTAAAAACGCCGTCATTGTAAACGCCGCCGCCCAACACCGAGACATTATCTTGGATAACACCGCCTTCCATCGAAAATACGCCGCCGGAAACATACACGGCGCCGCCATTGCTGTTACCGCTGGTACTGCCGTTACTGTTGTTTTGCAGAATTACCCGGTCTCCAATTGTCAGGCTCCCGCCGGAAACCGTAAATAGCGCCGCATTCGCGCTTATACCCGTCATCCGTCCTCCGTCTACCACAAAGCCGGGGTTGATTCCGGCGTCCAACGTGAGGCTTGCGCCGCTTTTCACAGTGAACAGACTGCCCGTGAAAGCCGCGCCCCCTGCCGCCTGTTTACGCTGTATTATTTTTGGCAGGCCGGGCTGCGCCGTTAGCGTGAGATCGACCGCGCCTTCTATGCTGATTTCCTTGTCGATAAAAATGTTTTCGGCAAGCAGGTATACCACGCCCGCTGTTCCGGCGTCATAAACCGCGTCCGCGAGCGAAGTGTAATACTGCTGCTTACCTCCGGAAATCCGCATAGCCTCTACCCCGCTTATATCCTCAAAAGCGGCGTTAAGCCCTATGTCGTAGGCGGGCATATCAAAGACGCCGCCATGTATCGCCGTGACCGGGTTTCCGTTTGACGCGGGAGGGGACATTTGGTACGAAAGACCGTTTTCCTTTAGAATAAAGCCCTGCTCAGGATAAACGTAAACTGAAACTTTTTGTCCCTCCGCCGCCTGCGAAGGAAACGGAATCGCCTTTCCGTTAGTGCCGTTGTACTCCGCTATTTTATAAAAGGTTTCATTACGCCGGCTTATATCGATCCTGAATTCCGTTGTTACGCCGTCATCCCCGTTACCGCCGGTCAGCGTTACCGTTACAGGCAGATACCCGTCCGCGGCGCCGCTTTCCCGCACTTCGACAGTATACTCTGTACCGGGCTCAAGGACGCGCGCCCCGTTCAGGTCGTTAACACCTGAAATTTCCAGCCCGTGTTTGTCCACCCATTCCTGCGCGCTCATTTTATAAGGCGTCTCATCGCCCGCCATAAACGTGTTCGGGTACGGATACTTTGTTACCAGTATTGTTTTTATAGATTTAAGCTCATCTATTTTATCCTGTATAGTTGACAGCAGCGGCTTATTCCAAATGTCGCACTGTATAAAAAGTAAGAGGCAGGATAACCATAGCGCCGATATTGATGCGGCATTTCCTGATAAAAAAAGCTTCTTCATAAATTGAATATAAGGAATTTCCGCGCCGGTGGCAATGCGAAAAACGCAGCCTAATGCGGTCTTTTGGGGAGAGTGTGCATAAATGTTACATGGTGTGTCATTTATGCACAGTTCTTTAAATAAAACGCTTGATACTTTTTTCTTCCTGAAAACCGTTTAGGCGGGCTGTTACAAAACTTCCGAATGCGGTTATCGCTATGTCAATGAATGTTCCGATGGAAATCAAATAAAACGCTATAGGTTTCAGTATAAGATAACCGGTTTCAAAGCCATGTCCGTAACGCATACAGAGGACGGCAAGAGCGGTAAAGGCGGCGTCGGAAGAATTACGCGCAAGCAGAAACGATAAAAAAAACGCCATTATTCCGATACTAAGGATACCGCTGCCGGGAATGCCCAAACTTGAATACGATTGAATAATAACGATAAAGGAGACGCAGGCAACCATCGCGCTGCCCGACCTGCCGAATGTCGAAAAAAGCGCGACCGTAACGGAACTGGATCTTCTGCGAATCCCCAGATTGTCTTTCAGATGCATCATCATTACCGGAATGCTGAAATTATAATCGCCCGAAAAAAAAGCGGCAATGGCCGGCCCCAAACATCCATACAGTATCTTCCATGGCGTACGGTTAATAAAAAAAAGGAGTATTGGTAAAATGGCAAACACAAGAACAACGGCATATATCAGCAACATTCGGATTATCGGGGTAAATACACCCGTACCAAGAACTTCCCTGTACTGAATCGCCCAATAAGCGGCCAGCACAATTACCAATAATCCCAGCAGTTCCGAAAAAAATGCCGCTATGTGGAAAAATATTCTTGATATTGAATCTATCAGTGATATTACCGGTTTTGTATAATTCTTGTCGTAGCGGAGCCCCAGCGCAAGGAAAAACGCGAATACACAGAGCGGAAAAATATAAACCCCGCCCGTGGAAAGTACAGAAATCATGTTTGGTGAAAATACTTCCAGTATATTTTGTGCCGGTGAAAAAAATATTTCCCCGGACTGCTGTTCAATCAGTACCGGTATCCTGCCGGGTGAAAGAAGCAGTGTTACCCCTATGCCCAGCACGATTACAAAAACCGATATACCGGCAAGCAGTAAAAAAGTACGTATCAGCAATGACCAGAATTTGCCGTCCTGCCGCAGCTCGTAAATGCCTATCGTTAATGAAAATACCATTATAGGCAATGCGGTGTAACGTCCAATTCCTATCGCAAGGTTCCGCAAAAAAGAAAATATGTCCAGAACGGCAGGATGATTTTCCGGTACCAAAAAACCAAGCAGCAAACCAAATATTGAGCCTATCAACAGCTTGAGCCAAATTCTCATTGTACTACAGTACATAATAACAGGCATTTCAATCAAGGGCGGGCGCGATTTTTTACCGAACCTGCCGTATTCACCGATCAAACCTCCTGGCGGGCGAGTCTTGGCCGACATCTTCTTACATCCGACAAATTCTGCTATACTTTACAATCCGTTTTTACAGAATTACGGCTATTTTACAATGTTGGAGATTTTTTTATGGAAAAGATTCCTGTCGGAATTCTTGGGGCTACAGGCATGGTTGGTCAAAACTATATAGCGCTGCTTGCCGGTCACCCGTGGTTCAAAGTGAACTATGTCGCCGCTTCCCCGCGCAGCGCGGGGAAGCGTTACGGAGATGTCACCGCCGGACGCTGGCTGCTTACACGGGCTTACGACCCTGCCGTGTCTGAACTGGTTGTTGAGGACGCAAACGATGTGTCCCGCGCGGCGGCGGCGGCGGCGCGCGGCGAGTTGGCTTTCGTATTTTCAGCGCTGGAGATGGGCAAGGAAGAAATTCTTGCGCTGGAGGACAGCTATGCCGCCGCCGGAATTCCGGTTGTGTCAAACGCTTCGGCAAACCGCTGGACGGACGATGTGCCCATGCTTATCGCCGAAATAAACCCGTCCCACGCGGATATAATCCCGCTCCAGCAGGCTAGGCGCGGCTGGAAGAACGGGTTCATTGCCGTTAAGCCGAACTGTTCCATACAGAGTTACATGACCCCTGTATGGGCGCTGCTTGAGGCCGGTTACGATGTTAAACGGATCGTGGTGACAACGATGCAGGCGGTGTCGGGAGCAGGCTATCCCGGCGTACCAAGCCTTGACATGGTTGATAACGTCGTACCGTACATAGGCGGCGAGGAGGAGAAATCGGAGCTTGAACCGCTAAAGATCCTTGGCTCCATAGAAAACGGCAGGATACGAAAGGCGGACACGCCGCTTATCAGCGCTCACTGCAACCGTGTGCCTGTAACCAACGGGCATACGGCCGCAGTCAGCCTGGAATTCGGTGCCAAAAAGCCACCCATTGAACAGGTTAGGCGGATTTGGGCCGAATTCCGTGCTGTGCCGCAGCAGTTAAAGCTGCCCATGGCTCCCGAACATCCGATAGTTGTACGCAACGAGGACAACAGGCCTCAGCCGAACAAGGACCGTGACGCAGACAAGGGCATGACCGTAAGCGTTGGACGCATAAGGCCATGTCCTGTCTTTGATCTGCGTTTTGTGGGCTTATCCCACAACACGGTGCGAGGCGCGGCAGGCGGCGGCATCCTCAATGCCGAGTTGCTTAAAGCAAAGGGCTACCTTGCCTGAGCGAGTTTTTAATACTCGCCGTATCCACCACCGGAAGAACGGTCGCGGCGGGGTTTGTCCATAGCCAGATTCACACGTATCTGGCGTCCGTCAAATTCCTTGCCGTTTGTGTCCTGAACCGCGGCGTTGGCTTCTTCTTCACTACTCATTTCGACGAAGCCAAAGCCTTTGGATTTACCGGAATCACGATCAAAAATAATTTTGGTGGATGTCACGGTTCCATAACTGGAAAAATAGCTGCTGAGGTTTTCCTCACTTGTTTTGTACGACAGATTGCCGACATATAGTTTGTTACCCATTTAAAAATTCCTTATCCCGGAAGCGGATGGATAGCCGCGGCGCCCGGTTACGCTTAATATACACGTCCGCAAAAGCAAACGACTCCTGTCTGCCGCGGCGTAAAAACACCGCGGTAAACGATAGATGCAAAATTTAGGGGTATTTAAAAGAAAAGCGAAAAAAAGCAAAAGGTAATCGCCGAACCATAAGACCGTGCGGACATTGCCAGCCGCAAAATGCAAAACTCTCAAAAAGAACCCGTATAAACTACCATATACGATAATCAAATAACTGTCAAGTGAAATTTGTCAACAGTGAAATTTGTCAACAGGCAAGATAAACGCATAGAATCGTCTACCGCCTGTTTACCGCTCTCATAGCGGAGAAAAAGACCCCGCAGAAAACGCGCGGGGGAAGCGGAAAGCCCGGTTTCCGGTGCTTTGCGCCGGAAACGCGCCCAAAAGAGGAGGATGCAAATTCCTATGCGTTTATCCTGCTTCGCGGTTGCGGCCCTTGACCTTCCCGTCATTTCCAGGCGCGCAGCGCCGTGGCAATCCGGACATGAAATCATTTGCCTGGATTGCTTCGCACCTGACGGGCGCTCACGCGGGTCGAAGGTGCGCCGGTAGGCGGACTGGCAATCCGGAACGCCGTCATTGCGAGCGAAGCGAAGCAATCGTGGCAAGCCGTAGGCTTGCCATAGGAGTTTGCTACACAAGCTGTGAAGCGGCTTGCCGCTGTGCGGTTGTGCCAGCGGCACAACCCACACGCGGATCGGTGGTGTCAGCCGCTGCAAGGCGGCTGGACAACCGCTTCGCGGTTGTCTACGCAAATTCCATCCGGCTTGTCGAGGCGACCCGCATGGATTGCTTCGCGCCACAACAATGGTAGGAGTTTGCGGCTTGGGGCGCAGACTCAGCCTGTGGCATACCGCCTTCGTGGAGGCCATACACAGGGAGCGGCTCAAGCCCTGCGGGCTTGAGCTTGGAGTTTCGGCGCAAGCGCATATATTCAGAGAAGCCGGCCAGACCGACCAGATCAGGGAATGGGAGGAACGCGTTACGGCTCAGGTGGAGGAGCGCGCCGCCGCCGAGCGGGAACGACTTATGCAGGAAAACGAACGGCTCCGTCGGGAAAATGAACTGTTGAGGTCTGGACCTGGGCGTGTAGCGTTTACCTGAACAGCGCCTGCCGGTTTGGGCAAATTCCTGCCTACTCGTGAGAACCAGTAGTGGGGGTGGCGGAAGACGCCCTAAGCCCGCTTGCGGGCGACGGCGGCTGGAGACAGGGGGAGCCGCGAGGGAGGATTCCCATATTATTTCGATTGGCGGCGGTTTACGAGTCGCGGCTCCCCCTTCTTAAAAAACGCAATCATTACTTGGAAAATCCCCTGGAAATCAACGAATCTGCCCCATGCGTTCGGTGCGGGCTGGTCTGCCGGACTAGCAAAATTCCCGGGGGACGGGGTATTCTTTGGGTATGGTAAAGAGAAACCCGAATATGGGACGGCTGGAGGCCGGGTATTTGTTTCCGGAGATTGCGCGGAGGCGGCGGGAGTTTGCGGCGGCGCACCCGGAAGCGAAAATAATCAGCATGGGCGTCGGGAACACCACCGAGCCGGTGCTGCCGCATATATGCGGAGCGCTGGTTGAGGGCGCGCGGCGGCTGGGGAATGCCGGGACATATTCCGGCTACGCGGACGAAGGGCTTGCCGAGCTTAGGGAGGGGATTTCGCGCGTGTACTATCGCGGCGCGTTCGGGATAGACGAGGTGTTCATCAGCGACGGGTCAAAGTGCGACATAGGGCGGCTGCAGACGCTGTTCGGGGCGGACGCGAAGGTTACCGTGCAGGACCCGTCCTACCCCGTGTACGTTGACGGCTCGGTTGTCGCCGGGGCCGCCGGGCGCGGGGCGGCGGCCTGCGAGGACGGGGACTGCGGCGGGGGCGGGGGCTATGCCGGCATAAGGTATATGCCCTGCACGCCTGAAAACAATTACTTCCCCGATCTTTCCGTTATAGAGAAGGACAGCGTGATATACTTTTGTTCGCCCAATAACCCCACCGGGGCGGTTGCCACAAAGCCGCAGCTTGCGGCGCTCGTGGCGGCGGCGATTAGGACGGGGTCCATCATCGTGTACGACGCGGCCTACTCGGAGTATATAAGGGACGCGGCGCTGCCGAGGACGATATACGAGGTTGACGGGGCGCGGAACTGCGCTATCGAGGTGAACTCGTTCTCAAAGTCGGCGGGGTTTACCGGCGTGCGGCTTGGCTGGAGCGTGGTTCCCAAGGAACTGCTATTTTCAGGCGGCGAGAGCGTAAACTCGGACTGGGCGCGGCTGGTGGCGACCGTATTCAACGGGGCGTCCAACATCGCTCAGTACGGCGGGCTTGCCGCCCTTGATGACGAGGGGCGGGCCGAGATCCGGGCGATGACGGATTTTTACCTGGGGAACGCTCATCTGATACGGGAAGCGCTGAAAGCGCTGAACATAAGCTGTATAGGCGGGGACAATTCGCCTTACATCTGGGCGCGTTTTCCCGGACGCGGCAGTTGGGACGTATTCGCGGAACTACTTGAAAAATACCATGTCGTAACGACGCCCGGCAGGGGCTTTGGCCCGGCGGGGGAGACGTTCATCCGCTTTTCCGCTTTCGGCCACAGGGCCGATGTTGAAGAAGCATGCAAACGGCTGTCGACGCGCTAAGAAAAAGATTCCCCAAAAGCACACGAATAGAAAAAGCCCTGACTCTCAGCAAGCGGCGCGGGGCGGAGATTGCCGCGATAGTGAGCGGGATGGGGCTAGACGAGGACTGCGTGCTCGCCGCGCTGCTATTTGGCGCCGGCGTGGACGGGGGCGGCAAAAAAAGCTCAGGCGAGGACTTTGGCAGGGGCGCGGCGGCTCTGGCGGAAAGCGTTGAAAGGGCGCTGAAACTTTCCGCCACGGAAAAGTCTATGGCGGAAGCGGAAAAGATCAGAAAGATGCTGTTCGCGCTTATCGAGGATATCCGCGTAATATTTATCTGCCTTGCCGAAAAATTGCGGACGATGCGGACAATAAAAGACTTTCCGGAGGAGGAACGCAAAAGGATTGCCCAGGAATGTCTTGATATTTACGCTCCGCTGGCTGACCGGCTAGGCATATCGTGGCTGAAGGACGAGGTTGAGGACCTGTGCCTGGCCTGCCTGAATCCGGACGCCTTCAGTCAGATAAGCAGCATAGTCGCGTTAAAACACGGTGAGCGTGAACATTTCCTTAAGTTTGTAAGATCGCGGGTATACGAAGAAGCGAATAAACGCGGGATAAAGGTTGAGGTTGAAAGCCGCGCGAAACATTTTTATTCGATCTACCAAAAGATGCGCAAGCGCAACAAGGAGGCCGGCGACCTGTACGATCTTTTCGGCCTGCGCCTCCTCTGCGGCAGCGTGGAAAACTGCTACGCGCTGCTCGGCATGATTCATACCCTGTGGAAACCGATTGACGGGCGCTTCAAAGATTACATCGCGATGCCGAAATCGAACGGCTACCAGAGCCTGCATACAACCGTGCTTGCCTTCGATGACGCAGTCTCGGACGGCGGGAACGCGGCAACCGGCAACATGCTTGAGATACAGATACGGACCTTGACGATGCACGAGACGGCGGAGTACGGCTACGCTTCGCACTGGCTTTACAAGAAGGGAGCGGGCGCGGAATTTGCCGATAGAAAGGAGTTGCCGCTGGTAAACAGGCTGGTGAATATAGCGAAGAGCTTTGATGATTCGGCGCTGGAAGAGATAAAAAAAGAAATCCTAAAAGATTCTATCTTTGTTTTTACGCCGCGTGGGAAGGTGATAGAGCTTCCGCAGGGCGCTACCGCTATAGATTTTGCGTACAGCATACACACGGCGATAGGCGACCACTGCCACGCGGCTAAGGCGGACGGCGTGATAGTTCCGCTGAGCAGGCCGCTGCAAAATACCCAGATTGTTGAGATCATCACGACGCAGAACGCTCACCCGCACGGCAACTGGTCGCGTATCGTCAAAACATCGAAGGCTAGAAACAAGATACGCGCCTGGCTCGCGCTGAATGACGCCGCCGTTCAGCACGAAAAGCAGGCGGCGGCCAAACGGAAGCAGGAAGAGCATACGCGGCACAGTAAGGACGCGCAGCCCGCCTCTCCCGTCAAAACGTCCGCCGCGCCTTTGCGCGTACTGGTTCAGCATGAAAAGAATATGCTGTTCCGGTTCGCTAAATGCTGCAACCCCAGCCCGCCCTGCGAAATTACCGGGTATGTGTCGCGCGGCAGGGGCATCATCATCCACAGAAAAGGCTGCCCCTCGCTTCCACACATCGAAGAGTTTGAACAGCGCCGCATTGAAGCGGAATGGGAAGCGCCGCCCGATTCGTGATTGTTTACGGACGGATCAGGATTTGCGCTGCATTTGGTTGAATTTTTGTATGACATATTGACTTGAATGAGTCTTGAGGTTATTTTTGGAAAAAATACAGGGGGTCGCGCCGCCTCGCGGGTTGCGCCGCGTTTTGCCGGCACGCCGCAAAGCCCTTGCCCGGGCAGGTAAGCGGTCATTATCATTCGGGGGTTTATGCGTAAACTGAAAGCCGTTTTCCTTGTTTTAGCGGTACTGTTAAACATTTCCTGCGCGACGGGCAAGAAAGCGCCGCCGTTGCCCGCCCAGCCCGCCCAAACCACCCAGCCCGCCCAGACCGCTCAGCCCGCCCAGACTATTCCTCCCCCCACTCCCCTTCCCGCCGAGCGGCAGCAGGACTTCCGGCTTACGATGGCCGCGGTGGGGGATAACCTGATACACCTTGAGCTGATAAACGACGCGAAAACGGCGGACGGCGGCGCGTTCAACTTTGATAAGTACTACACCGAGGTCGCCCCGCTGCTGAAGGAGGCCGACATAGCCTTTATAAACCAGGAAACGCTGATAGCTGGAGAAGCGTTTGGCTATTCGGGGTACCCGCTGTTCAACGGGCCAAAGGACATAGGCAGAACTTTAGTCAACCTTGGGTTCGATGTGGTCAACCACGCTACGAATCACGCGATGGACAAGGGCGAGAAGGCCGTTTACGAGGTGATCGATTTTTGGGACGGGCAAAAAGATGTGCTGATGCTGGGGCTTAACGGATCGGAAGAGCGCCGCCGCGATGTCGCCAAAAATATTATCGAAAAGAACAACATCAAGGTTGGCTTCCTCGCGTACACGTACGGCACAAACGGTATCCCGCTGCCAAAAGACAAGCCGTTTCTCGTGTCGCTGATAGACACGGAAGTCATGGCAAAGGAGATTGACGCGCTCCGCCCGCTCTGCGATTTTCTGGTGGTTTCCATGCACTGGGGCAGCGAGTACGAGCACACTCCGACCGCGCGGCAGCAGGAGCTTGCCCGCTTTCTGGCGGCGCGCGATGTTGACCTCGTGATAGGCCACCACCCGCACGTGCTGCAGCCGCTTCGCGCGCTGCCGCGCGAAGCGGCGCCCCCTATGGTCTGCTTCTTTTCGCTGGGTAACTTTCTTTCCGCCCAGAACGAGCCGCCCCGTCTGCTCGGCGGCATGATGCGCTTGACCGTAACGAAGGAGGCTTCCCCGCCCCACCGCGTTACGATTGAGGAGGCCGAACTCCTGCCGCTGGTAACGCATTACGAGGCCGGCTACAGGAATTTCCGCGTATTCCCGCTGGGCGCCTACACGGAAGATATAGCCGCCGGACACCTGCTCCGCCAGCGGAAAATGTATGCGGACACAAGCTACTTCCACACCCTTTTCAAAAAAATCTCAACCACACTGGAGTTTGCCGATCTCAACGCGCAGCGTTGACCCAAGCCCGATCGGCAGGCCAGGCAGGCCAGCCTGCACCGAACATACGCCAATGGCTGAGTCATTTCCTTGCGAGCGGCTGAGCGTGAAAGCAAGCGGGTTACGCCCCCCTCGCCAAGCCATGTAACAACGGTAGGAGTTTGCGGAGAAAGCGCCCCGCGCTTGCGTAGCAAACTCCTATGCAAGCCGCAGGCTTGCACGTTTGCGGTAAGCCAGCCGCAAGGCTGGCGGCGACTGAGGCCATCGGCCTGCGTGTGGATTGGCCGCTGGTACAACCCACAACGCGGGGGCTGGCGTAGCGCCCGGTTTTTTGGTAGCATTTTACCGTGCCGTATAAAGTTCGATGTACCCTGACGGTGTTAGGCGCGCTGGCGATCCTTTGCTGTTCCTCATGCCGCGCCAGGCCCGGCTGGGGGGTTCTGCTATGGGCGGCCGAGGAGGAGGGAATACCTTCCGGCGCCGTGCTGCCTGTCTACATAAAATCCAACATCGAAAAGGTCTGGGTTGTTGGCATCCCGCGCGAGTACAGAACGCCGTACAGTAAGAGTACAAAGATGGAAATCCCGCTGCCAAAGCTGGAACTGGTCGGCAGTAGGCGCGCGGCCAAAAAACGGGCGGAAGAATTCTCAGGGTTCGCGCTTACCTACGCGGAAACTTTGCAGGACGGCCTTCCGATACGGGACGCTCCCGATAACGGCGCGCGCCGTGTGTACAGGCTGCGCGCAGGCGAAATGATCAAAATAATAAGACCTGTCGAGGGAAATCCGGCTATCAGCGCCACGGGTGACCCGCTGCCGGGCGAATGGTTCAGGGTGCTAACGGAGGATGGCACAAGCGGTTACTGCTTTTCGTACAGGCTTAGACTTTTCGAGCATACCTCAGGTCCGCTCTATTCAGTTCCGGAACAGCCGCGGTTTGAAGAGGAACGCGACCCTGAGCTTGAAAGCGTGCTATCCAGAACCTGGGTCGCCGAGGTTTACGGCGTGATGCTGGACCAGGGGACGATCGATGTAACAGCCTTTTCAAAGCACTGGGGGTTTTTGCCGGGCGAGGATACCGGCGTCGCCAATATTTTCTTAAATGATGTTGATATTTCTTTCCCGTACAGCGCGATACGTTCAGATGGCAGCCGTTCATGGCGTTTTGAGGGTTCTACCTTGACCATGAGGCTCCGTTCACCGTCAATACTTTCCGTGCAGTTCGATGTGGACAACGCGAACGCCGCTCCCGGCAAGTCAGGCGGCAGCCGCCGGACGGTGCGGTTCGTGAACCTCGCGACTTCCCTTGACGACCTGATCGTGCAGGAAGAGACGCGGCGCGAGGCCCTCTTCAACGCGCTTTATATCGAAGGGCCAATTTTTTCAAGCGCCAGTTACGGACGCCTTTACCTGAACGAAAAACAGGAATTTCTTTGGGAAGGCTTCGAAAAGCTGATTCCTTCCGTGATTCCGTCCCTAGCGCTGGGGCGCGGCAGGGTAGAAATGCGGCTGTACCTGGCGGCAAGCATTGCCGGCAGGTATGACGGCGCTTTTACGTTCAATTTCAAGTCAATAAACGGGGCGGATATACCTGTAAACTTTTTATACACGATAGATGCCGGCGATGGTTTGGGCGGAGTCCGACTTGAATATGTGCCGGACTCAAACATAGACGGCAGCAACCGTGTTATAAGCCGCGATTCTTCCCCAGTGATAATATATTTTTACCAGGCCGGCTGATCCTCCTGAGAGGGTAGGGGAGGGGGCGTAGTAAGGAGGTACAGTTGGGCTTGACTGACAGACTGAAAATAATACGGGCGCTTGGAAAAGAGGGCGCGATACCTCCGGGCAGGGAACGGAAACCGGTCGAAGCCGTTTCCGCCCGTTCACTGATCGCCGAACATTCCTTTGAAAACGCGGACACGCTAACGTTGCGGCGGACAGTTTCGGCAGCTTTGGCCGTGCCTTTGAATACGGTTTTCCCTGAAACGCTGTTTGCTATGGTACCCGGCCTTGCCGGTAAAGGGCCGTCACTCAAGGCCGAAAACCTGATTTTTTTCGATCTGGAAACAACGGGGCTTTCCTGCGGAGTCGGTACCGTGGCTTTTTTGGCGGCCTTTGGCCGTTTCGAGGGTGGCGTTTACGACACGATAAAAATTGACCAGTACCTGCTGCTGGACTATCCTGGCGAAACCGGTTTTTTGCGTCAAATTCTGCGAATACTAAGCGAACAAAATTACGCTGATCCGCCGGTAATTGTCAGCTACAACGGGAAAAGGTTTGACAGCCAGATAATCAACAACCGTTACCTGGTTTACGGCATACAGCCGCCGGTTTTTTACCACGCCGATCTCCTGTACACGGCGCGGAGCTTGTGGAAAAAAACACTGCCGTCATGCTCCCAGGGTGAAATCGAAAAAACTATTTTAAAAATAGAACGCGGGAATGATATACCGGGCTGCCGGGCCCCCGATATTTGGTTTTCATTTCTAAAAACAAATGACGCCTCTGAACTTTCCGGTGTTTGCGAACATAATGTCCTCGATATTGCGGGTCTAGCGTCCATGTTCAGCGTGTTTAACCTCATAGCGCATGATCCTGTCCGCCGCGCCGAAGAATACAGTGCCGACGCAGAATCGCTTGCCCTGCGTATCCGCAAATACAGGCGCGCGCACGGCATCCTGCCGGAAAACTTGAACGAAACCGAAAAGGCTCTGTTGAAAAGCGCCGCGGGACGCGGAGCGCCGCTCGCCGCGTTCCTGTTGGGGAAAGACCTGCTACAAAACAAACGGTACGGTGAAGCGCGCCTCATATTTGAACGCCTCGCCGAAAGAAATGATAGCGCCCTGTCTGCTGCGGCAGACAGGGCGCTCGCTATCGACAGCGAAAGACGGCTGAACGATACATTGTGTGCATTTTTTTATACAGAAAGAGCTTTATTATCCACCCATATCACCAACTCGTTAAAAACCGATATGCTGAAGCGGCGCGAAAGGCTTAAAGCTCATGCCTCTGCCGGCCAGCCATTGTTTTGAACCCTTGCTGGAAAAATTTAGCGCTGAAGTAGACAGAATATGCATTATTTGTAGTAATGCGCAAGCATTATAGACCCTGTCGCCTGCGACAGCCGGCGCGCATATACAGTCCTGTTATGCTGCACTTGCTGATAAATCTATATACAATATAGACTTATGCGGGATTACGAAAAATTCGTTCACAATATGTCTATAAATATCGTAATCTTATGCCGATAGTGTCGGTATGCGCTGTAAACTTTTTCCGGCATTCTTGTTTTTTATTACGCTTAACCTGTGCGCCCAGGACCTTACAATTCTTGACAACGATCTGCTGGTGTCTCAAGGCGCCGATGGCGGTTTCCATCTTTATATACGGAAAAAACCGGGCATCTCGTCCGTTTTGCTTACCGAAACGACAAAGGATCCAAGTTTGCAGGAGGATAACTACGCTTACCGCGCATCCGCCTGGAATCCGATAAACGGCGATGAGTACAGAGTCATTGACGGCGCTCTCATCCCGAAAACCGATAATATCTGGTCACTTATAGATTCTACCCCTGAATACATCCCTGAACTGGGAGAAGTTTTTCATATTTACATCCCATACCTGTTGAATTTTGGTTACGACTGGAGCAGGCACGGCGAGGTATATGTGGGCGACGGCACTTACCTCAATGTCAGGACATTTGAATTGCCATACGGTGACTACCGCGGCGGTTTTAAAGACAATCCATTTTTGCTGCGTATCATCCAGGAAGAACTTGTGGGTATGCCGGAGGATAGTTTCATGAAGGATGCAGTCGATGCTTATCAGGAAATAGCCGGCGTTACGGGGGGTACGCTTTACCGTTCCACCGGGCCGGAAAATATTGTTAAAACGATACAGGATATACTGGAGAGTAAGCGCGGGATCAGCCTGGATTTGGTTTTCTGCATAGACAGTACGGCAAGCATGAAAAATGACATAGAAGCTTTAAAAAAAGACCTGGTTTCTATTTTGAACGATCAGAAGGATAGATTCCGCAGTTTTCGGGCAGGAATGATTCTGTACAAGGACTATTTTGACGAATATGTTACGAGCGTTGTCCCCTTCACAAGTGACATGAAAATTTTTCAAAGAAATTTAAATAGAATAAGAACAAGCGGCGGGCGTGATATTCCGGAGGCTGTACATGAAGCGCTGTACGAAGCGGCGGTAAAATTCCCGTGGCAGGCGGGAGAACGCCTTGTAATACTGATAGGAGACGCCCCACCCCACCCGCGCCCGCGCGGAAAAATCACCAA
>JAIRMP010000222.1 GCA_031258615.1 Spirochaetaceae bacterium
ACCTCAAACAGGGCGGTTCAGGAGAAAGGCGGCGGGGGGACTAGCCCCCCATCCCCCCGGGAACTTTTCCCGCGGGAGAGTTTCCCGACGTGTCGGCAAAACTTCCCGACATGTCGGCAAAACCTCCCGACATGTCGGCAGAACCCGCCTGCCTGCCTTCGGCGCAGACCAGCCCTCTTTCACGCTCAGCGTGCAAGCGCTTCGCGCTTGCATAGGAGTTTGCGCCGCCGCAAGGCGGCTGGACAACCGCTCCGCGGTTGTCTCCGCAAACTCCACCCTCCTTGTAAAGCCGCTCGCAAGGCCGAAGCGCGTAACCCGCCCTCTTTCACGCTCAACGGCTCGCAAGGACAATGACTCAGCTACTGGCGTACGTTTGGTGCAGGCTGGCCTGCTTGACAGGATTATGACGGGTTGGCATAATCTTACCTGTTGGGAGTGAATTTTCCTGACGATTCCATTGAAAAGCGCCGTTTGATACGAGCCGTACCACACGGTCTGATTTAAGATGAGGGTTACATGATACGCGGTGTTGATATTGTTAAAGGCACTTGTCTGTTGCAAAAAGGGCAGCCCTACCTTGTTGTCGAGCGCGAATTCCACAATCCCGGAAAGGGAACGGCAATCGCGCGGATCAAGATGAAGAGCATCAAGGACGGCTCCGTGCTGTCGCTCACCATCCCCACCCAGCAGGAAATTGAGGACGCCACTGTCGATGTGCATAGCTGCCAGTACCAGTATACCGATCAGGAAGGCTATCATTTCATGGACGGCGAGACGTACGATCAGTACGAGGTACCGTTTGACGGCATGGAGGACAAAAAGTATTACCTGCAAGAGAACGAAAGCTACGACCTTACGATATGGGAAGGCAAGGTAATAGACATAAAAATACCGTACAAGGTGGTTTTTACCGTTGCCGAAAGCGAGAACTATGTCAGGGGCGACACTGTTTCAGGCGCGACCAAGCCCGTTACCACAGAAACCGGCCTTACCGTGCGCGTCCCGCTGTTCATAAAGCAGGGCGAAAAGATACTGGTGAACACGGAAACCAACGAGTATGTGGAGCGCGTAAACAGCTAGATGAAACGGGTTTACAATTTTTCATCGGGGCCTTCCATGCTGCCGCTGGAAGTCCTTGAACAGGCCGCGGCGGAGATGCCGGACGTGAACGGCACGGGGCAGTCCGCAATGGAGATGAGCCACCGTTCCGCAGATTTTCTGCCCATCATCGAAAAAACTGAACGGCTGCTGCGCGAGATTTTGACGATCCCGGACAACTATAGCGTACTTTTTTTGCAGGGCGGGGCGGTGTTGCAGTTCGCCATGGTTCCAATAAACCTTGCAGGCGATTCGTCCGGCGGCGGGCGGAAAACAGCCGCCTACGTTGACTCAGGCGTTTGGGCGTCCAAGGCGATTGACGAGGCCGGGAAGTATGTCAATGTCCGCGTGGCTGCCTCATCGAAGGATAAAAATTACAGCTACATCCCGCCGGCGCCCCCGCCGGAAGCGGGCGACGCCTACTACTACATCTGCTACAACAACACGATCTTTGGGACGAGGTGGCAGAGCCCGCCCGATACCGGGGAGGTACCGCTTGTCGCCGACATTTCAAGCTGTATCGCGTCCGAGCCGCTCGATGTTTCGCGTTTTGCTCTTCTGTTTGCCGGCGCGCAAAAGAATCTGGGGCCAGCCGGCTGCACTGTCGTGATAATCCGCAACGACCTCCTCGGCGCCGCGCCGCCGTGGACGCCCGCGATGCTCCGTTACGACATACACGCCAAAGAAAAATCCCTCTACAACACGCCCCCCTGCTACTGCATCTACATGATGGGTCTTGTTCTGGAGTGGATACAGGGGATGGGCGGCATAGACGCCATTGCCGGGCGGAACCAAAGGAAGGCCGCGCTGCTGTACGACTGTCTTGACGCATCGCGCCTGTTCCGCCCGCCGGTGGAAAAACCTCACCGCAGCCTTATGAACGTTACCTTTGTTGTTAATGAGGGGGACGCCGTGCGCCGCGCCGCGTTGGAACAGCGTTTTCTGAGCGAGGCCGCCGTGCAGGGCATGGTAAACCTGGCCGGCCACCGCCTTGTAGGGGGTCTCCGCGCCAGCATATACAACGCCATGCCCGAAGAAGGTGTAAAATCCCTCGTCTCATTCATAGAAAAGTTCGAAAAAGACCTACGCTAACTCAGGGTAAGGCAAACTACGTCCTTAGCCCCAGCATATCTCAATCAGTTGTCAGTGAACCGTGAGCAAACATTATTCACTATAGGTTCCGCCGTAACCGCGTGCGGCATGGCGTAGCGCAGATAGCAGTGAGCGGCGGACGGGGAAGGCGCTATTTTCCACGTGCCTTAATTGACGCATAAAAGAGATGAATATACTATTCTGTATAGGAAAGTGTGTATATGAGAACGGTTCAATTAAATATAGAACTCCCCAACATGGTTATCGTCACCGAATTTGAACTTAAAACCCTTTTGGCCTCCAAACTGTATGAAAAAGGGGAATTATCCCTTGGACAGGCTGCGCGGGTTGCGGGTTTATCAAAAAGAGCCTTTATCGAAATTCTTGGCCATTATCAGGTGTCTGTCTTTTCTGAAAATGAATCAGATATTCGTTCTGATATAGCCCATGCATAATGTCATTACCGATACCAGTTGTCTAATTGTTTTGTCCAATATTGGACAACTGGATATTTTACATGGACTTTACAAAACAATTTCAATTACACCGGAAGTGGCGGCGGAATTTGGGGAGGTTTTGCCGGAATGGATACAGGCCGTCCCTGTCACCGATCCCCAAAAAATACGAATGTTGAGGAACAACCTGGAATTGGGTGAAGCAAGCGCCATCACGCTAGCTATTGAAACGCCGGATCCCTTACTAATACTGGACGACAGAAAAGCCAGACACGTAGCGGCGGATTTGGGACTCCCATTAACCGGTACCCTCGGTATAATTGCCAAAGCCTACCGGACAGGCTTGATTGCCGATATTACCGGGGTCATGGCGTACTATTCGCTTGCTGCCGTGCGCCGGAAGCGGACTATCACGATGCCGCTGTGGCCCGCGCCGCCTGTCTTAGTCCCCCTCCACCGCCTCCGCCTATCACCAGGATGTCGGCCTGTACGTCCGATAGGGAGGCGTCAAATCAAGCTCTTTCACGCTCAGCGTGCAAGCGCTTCGCTCTTGCATAGGAGTTTGCGCCGCCCGCCTAGCGGCTGGCTTACCGCGCAAACTCCACCCTCCTTGTAAAGCTGCTCGGAAGGACGACTCGTAACCCGCCTGCCTGCCTAGAACTTTCGGAGGAGGTCGAGGGGGCGGCTCTTTGCGGCGCGGTTGGCGCAGGCGAGTGAGGAGAGGACGGAGCAGAGGACGGTGAGGGCGGCGATCATCGCGGTGGCGTTCCAGTCTATGATTACAGGTATTTCCTGCAAGTAGAAGCCGGGGTCGAGGATTTTTACTTCGCCGCCGCGCAGCAGGGCGCTTACAAAGCTGAGGGCCGCCTCTATGCCGCGCACAATACCGTTTATGTTGCAGCCAATGGCGAGACCCGCCAGAACACCCGGCGCGGCGCCGGCGGCGGCGGTCAGCAGGCTGCACCACAGGAATATGCGGCGCGTTTCGTCGGCGCTCGCGCCTATAGATTTCAGGACGGCGATGTCCCGCTGGCGCTCTATCACCAGCATGGAGACGGCGGAGGATACATTGACGGCGGCGACAAGCACGACCAGCGCCATAATCAGCAGCAACATCTGCCGCGTCATTTCGTAGGAGCTGTACTGGGCGCTGTGGAGTTCGCGCCAGGTGTAGACGGAGGCCAAGCCGCCCAGGTTAAACGAAATGTCAAACGCGGTTTCGTCCGCCCTGTCGTAAGGCTCGTCTATCTTTACCACGAGGAAGTCCTGGGATATTTCTCCGCTTAGGATACGGCAGCCCGCCGCGTAACTGATAATGCACCAAAAGGCGTCAAGTTCGTGGTAGCCCGACGAGATAATACCCTTTACCGAGAACAACGTCGTACGGGGGATAGTCCTGCCGTCTTCGGTAACGCGCAGCGTCATCAGGCGGAGCGGGCCGCCCACCACAGCGCCCACCTCGCGGGCGAGGTCTTCGCCAAGCATAATCTCGTTGTCCGCCTCTATCACGCCGGCCCCGTCCACGACGGAGAGGAAGCGGCGGCTGCCCTCGTTCTTCCAGAACGAGGGCTCCACCGCGCGGATCGAAGTACCCGTCTTGCCCGCCGTCGAAAGGATAATACCGAGCCCGTCTATTTCGCTCCAAACTCCGGTAACGCCGTCCGTCCGCGAGGCGACAGCGGCGGCGGCTTCGAGCGTGGAAGGGTCGCGGGCAGCCGGGCGGGGCCAGATTTGCAGGTGGCCTGTTCCAAGCTCCAGAAAGCGGTCGGTGATACCGCGTATCATGCCGTCCGCGACAATCATCGTAACCATGATAGGCACGAGACTCAGCGCGATACCGAGGGCTGCGCCCAGCAGGTAGCGGTTACCCCTGTTGCCCCGCCCAAGCAGGTAGCGGAACGCGATAAAGAACCGCGGGTTTGACAGGCGGGAGGCAATGGAGGAAGATGATTTCAGGTTAATTTTCGCGCTCCGAAAGAATACCGCCTGAAAGAAGGCAGCGGCTGGAGGCGCGGGAGGCGACATCCTCGTCATGCGTTACCACGATCAGCGTCTTGCCCCACCTTTCCGCCGCGCCGTACAGGATGCCGGTAACAAGCTCTGAGTTTTCCTTGTCCAGGTTGCCCGTCGGTTCATCGGCAAGAATCACCGCCGGGTCGTTGACGATTGAGCGCGCCACCGCTACGCGCTGGCGCTCGCCGCCTGAAAGCTGCTGGGGCAGGTGGTTCGCGCGGTCTTCCATGTTTACATCGGCCAGCAGCGCGCGGGCCTTTTCCAGCGCGGCCTTTTTGGACAAACCGGAAATGTAGGCCGGCAGCATCACGTTTTCAAGCGCGGTAAAGTCGTTCAACAGGTAGTGGAACTGGAAGATGAACCCCACGCTCTTCCGCCTGTAGCGCGTTAAATGTTTTTCCGCCAGCCTGTCTACCCTGCTGCCGTCCACAACAATCTCACCTGAGTCCGCGCGGTCAAGCCCGCCCAGGATGTTAAGCAGCGTGCTCTTGCCGCTCCCACTGCTGCCCGTGATGGAAAAACTTCCGCCTTGCGGGACGCTGAAATTCACGCCGCGCAGAACATGCAGGGTTTCCACAGGAGAAATGTAATCCTTGACCAGGCCGCTCACTTCGACAATGTTTCTTTCCATTTTTCCATACATTCCTATTCGTAGCGCAGCGCTTCCGCCGGTTTGATGAGCGAAACCCTTTTGGAGGCCAGCCACGCGGCGGATACGGCGGATAAAAAGCCGAACAAAAATATCAACACGACCTCACGCGGTATCACGCGGGACGGGATTTCCTTGATATAGAAGACCGCCGGCGAGAACACGGAAAAATCGCCGCCTCCACCGCCACCTATCAGCGACAGGGCGTTCAGAGCGAAGTTTACCGCCGCCTCCACCAGCGTGAAGAACTGTTTTATATGGGTTGATATCAGCAGGGCCGGTATCATGCCGGCCAACGCTCCCGTCAGCCCTATGATTACGCCGTTAAACGCGAAGACGCACCTGATGTCAAGCTCGCTCGCGCCCACGGAACGGAGAAGCCCGATCTCGTCCTTTTTTTCCAGCGCTATCCTGCGCTGTCCCTGGAAAATATTGAGCGCGACCACTATAAATATCAGCCCGACCAGCACAAACATCATCAGCTTTTCTGTGCGGAGCGCGCCGAAGAACGCTTTGTTGTAGTCGCGCCACGTGGAAACACGCGGCCCGGAAGCCAAACCCGCTTCCGTCATAACGCGGTTCACCTCCGCGAGCGCTTCGTTCAGCCTCCAGCGGTTTTCCAGCTTTATCCCCACGGTGAACAACGCGCCGTCTGAGTACTTCGCCGCCGCGTCCAGGTTCACGAAGACCCAGTTCGTGTCGTACTCGTAAAAGCCCGTCCTGAATATGCCGGAGACGGTAAAAGATATTCTTTCGCCGTCCTCTCCGTCCTCGCCCCAGCCCTCTTGCCCGCTCCCGCCGTCGGGGACGCCGCTTACAGCGGGAAGAATGTCCGCTATCGAGATGAATTCCACACTGTCGCCCATGCGCGCCCCTGTCCGCACGGCAGCTTCCGCCCCCAGGATGATCGTGTTCTGCCCGTATATATCAAACTCCCCCTGTTCAACGCCCACCTTTGAGCGGAAGCCGCTGTCTTTTTCAAGGACATCAGGCGGCAGCGCCCGCAAAACGGCAAGCTCCGGGCGTCCCGTCCTGCCTTCCACGCTACGCCGGAGTATCCCCTTCACCTCCCGGAACGGGACAGCCGACTCAACGCCGTCCAGCCCCGCTATCCGTCCCAGCACGTCCGTCCTGTCCGAGGGAAAGCGGTCTATCCTGATGTGGTAGGAGGATACCTCCAGGATAGTTTCGATGAAACCGAGCTGAAAGCCGTTCATCACGGCGATGATGACGGTCAGCGCGAGGACGCCCACCGCTATCCCCAGTATAGGCAGCGCGGACGAGGCGGACGAGCGCCCCCCCTTTCTCCGTATGTAACGGGACGCGACAAACACAATCCACCCGTTCTTCCTGATTTTTTCCGGCATTTGTTAAAGCTTCCTCATCCTGTTTCCACCAACTATACCATAACCGGCAAAGTCCGGTAAGGCCGCGAGCCTGCTGGCGGGTCGTCATTGCGAGCGCCGCCTCGCCAGCCGTCATTGCGAGCGCCGCCTCGCCAGCCGTCATTGCGAGCGCCGCAGGCGCGTGGCAATCCAGTCGAATGATTCCCCTTCCGGATTGCTTCGTCACTTCGTTCCTCGCAATGACGACTGCCGGGGGAGCGGGTTGACAGGGGAGGGAGGGATTAGGTTCACTGGACATTAGGAAACAAGTATGAGCAAAAAGAGATTGGCGGCGCGTCTGGTACTGGAAGATGGGAGCGAGTTTTTCGGCTGGTCGTTTGGGAAGGCGCGAAGCGCGGCGGGGGAGGTGGTATTTACCACCGGCATGACGGGTTACCCGCAGGCCCTGACCGATCCGAGTTTTCGCGGGCAGATACTGGTAACAACCTACCCGCTGGCGGGGAACTACGGCGTACCGCTTGCGGCCAAAACGATGAAGCCGTACCTTGACCGGTACGGGATACCGGTACATTTCGAATCTGAGCGTATACAGGCCGCCGGCCTTATCGTTTCTGAAAACTGCGAGGCGCCGAGCCATTTTTCCAGCGGGGCTACCCTGTCCGGGTGGCTTGAGAATGACGGCGTGCCGGCGGTCTCCGGGGTGGATACCAGGGCGCTGACCAAGCGTCTGCGGGAGCATGGGGTGATGCGGGGCAGGATAATAGTGGACGGACAGCGGGAAGTGACCCTTGATTCGGGCGATATCCGCAACCCGGTGGCGGAAGTTTCGTGCGATACCGTGAAGGTGTACACACCGCCGGAAGCGAAGGGAGGGACGGACGGCGCGAGGCTGAAAATCGCGCTGGTTGACTGCGGGGCGAAGGCAAATATCCTCCGGTGTCTCCTGTCGCGGGGCGTGGAAGTGATCCGTGTGCCGTGGGATTACGACCTGCGTGAGCTGGAGTACGACGGCCTCTTTCTGTCTAACGGGCCCGGCGATCCAAAGGCCTGCGGCAAGACGATTGCCAGCCTGCGGCGGGCGTTTTCCGTTGGCAAACCGATCTTCGGCATCTGCCTGGGAAATCAACTTATGGCCCTTGCCGCGGGCGGCGACACGTACAAACTACCGTACGGACACCGCGCCCAGAACCAGCCCTGCGCTGACGTGGAAACGAAGCGCTGCTACATCACGAGCCAGAATCACGGCTATGCGGTGCGCGGCGAAAGTCTGCCGCTTGGTTGGGAACCGTGGTTCGTGAACGTGAATGACGGCACGGTAGAGGGCATACGATCCACAGACGGACTATTTTCCGCCGTCCAGTTTCACCCGGAAGGCTGTCCCGGACCACGCGACACCGAATTCCTGATGGACCGCTTTCTGGACTACAGCCGCGCCAGGCGCGCGGTATAGCGTTATCAGCATACCGGTTTGAACCGCCCTTTTCCCGCATTAAGGCAATGGATGAAAGCCAGCCGCTTGCAAAAAATGCTACTAACTGTTAAATTGATGTAAGAAACTAAGTTTAGCACTCTCGAGGTCGAATCCATGACGGATATTGTTAGTATACACCGAAAAGAATATGAAGTTGGACACGGCGCAGATGATAAGATCATCGTGGCTGAAGCGCCGGGTTGTATGCACTATTTGGGTGATCATGGGCAGTTACATGACGCCCTTTATTTCAGCTCAAGCATAGATCGTACCGTTCAGGTGGCGATAAGCCTGCGCAAAGACACTTCCATGCGTTTCTACTCCGCCGATGCGGGGGAGCGCAAGCGAGCTTCCCTGACCAGTATGCGCTACAAACGTGAGGATCGCTGGGCGAACTATGTAAAGACCGCCATGCTCATTTTTTCTGAAATGGGCTGCAAGGTGCGGGGACTCAATGTTACAGTTTTTGGAACTATACCCAAAAATCTGTCGCTTTCGTGTTCACATGCGATAGAAGTTGCCTCCGCCCTTGTACTGCGCCGCTTTTTTCTGTCAAACATGGGCGACAGGGAACTTTTGGGCCGCCTTAACGCGGCGCATTCTTCGTTTTTTGAAGGTGAAAATAAAGTTGTTGAATACCTTTGCATCATGTATGCGCGGAAAAACAATTTTTTGTTTATAAACGAAGAAAAATTCGAGGTTAGGCGCATAAGAAACCCGTTTTCCAAGTATAAAATTATGCTTTTCGATTCCCGTGTGCCGCTAATTGATGTTGAATCCGAACTGCGGCTGCGCCGCAAAGAACTAGAGAAAGGTTTCCAGATGCTTTCAAAGAAACGGCAGGGCTTTAGTTTTAAGGACTATACCCCCTCCGATGTGGATGATTTGACGGGCGCCCTAAACGAGGATGTAAGGCGGCGGAGTCTGTTTGTCGTTGAGGAAATCATGCGTATACACGAGATCGAAAAGGCGATCCACGAGAAGGATACCGAGGCCTTTGCCCGCATCATTTACCATTCGCACGAGGGCCTGCGCGATATGTACGAGGTTTCCTGCCCCGAAACGGACTGGCTCGTCAAACGGGCGCAGGAAATGCCCGGAATCATCGGTTCGCGTTTGACCGGCAAGGGCTTCGGCGGATGTACCTACGCGATTATCCGCGACGATTTAGCGGATGAGTACCAAAAAAAGTTTGATGACTACGAACGTATATTCGGCTTCCGCCCGGTAAGCTACGAAGTCCAGCCCGCCGCCGCCGCAAGGGTGCTGCCAGGCTAGCAGCCTGACCATGAGCTGAGAAAGCGGGACATTTCCCCGCATCAACGCCTGTTGATGCGGGAAAACGCGGAGGGCGTAAGGAGCCGCGGCAAGTCCGGCGGCAGACGCTCCCTATCCCTTGTAACGCGCTTAATCGCCACAACGCTTGTAATTTTTGATTTCCGCGTGGAGGCGCGCCCCAAGTTCCGCGCGGTTTAGCCTGACCTGTTCCATCGAGTCGCGGAAGCGCAGCGTTACCGTGCCGTTCTCCTTCGATTCGTAGTCAACGGTGATGCAGAACGGCGTGCCGGCCTCGTCCTGACGGCGGTAACGGCGGCCTATCGCGCCGCTCTGGTCGTAGTCCGTCGAAAAGTCATCCCTCAGTTCGTTTCTGATGTCCAGCGCAAGTTCGGCAAGGCCGTCCTTCTTCATCAGCGGCAGAACCGCCGCCGTAACAGGCGCTACTACCGGATGGAGACGCAGCACGGTGCGCCAGTCGTCTTCATTGCCCTTGTCCGCTACCTTTTCCTCGTCGTAGGCGTCGCAGAGCAGCATCAGCAGCGTCCGCGTGAGCCCCGCCGAGGTCTCTATGATGAACGGCGTGTACTTTTTGTTGCCGTCGTCCTGATCGATGTACTGCAAATCCTTGCCGCTGTACTGAGTATGCCGCGACAGGTCGTAATCGGAGCGGTTGTGGACACCTTCAAGTTCCTTCCAGCCCATCGGGAACAGGTACTCGATGTCGTAAGCATCCTTCGCGTAGTGGGCAAGCTCGTCCGGCCCGTGCTGGTGCCAGTGGAGATGGCTCGTTTTGACGCCGAGCTTTTCGTAGTAGGCCCAGCGGCGCTTCTTCCATTCGTTGAACCACTCCTCGTCCGTGCCCGGCTTTACAAAGTACTGCATCTCCATCTGCTCAAACTCGCAGGTACGGAAGATGAAGTTTTTTGTTACGATCTCGTTGCGGAACGCCTTGCCTATCTGCGCGATGCCGAAAGGCAGCTTCATACGGTTGGACTGGATTATGTTTTTGTAGTTCACGTAGATGCCCTGGGCCGTCTCCGGACGCAGGTAGATGACGCTTGAGTCTTCTTCGACCGCGCCTATGTGCGTCTTGAACATCAGGTTGAATTTGCGCGTGTCCGTCAGTTCCCCGCCACATTCGGGGCACTTCTTTGCGGCAAGCGCCTCCGGCGGCATCTGGTCGGCGCGAAAACGGGCCTTGCACTTCTTGCAGTCCACCAGCGGGTCGGTAAAGTTCTCGACATGACCGGAAGCCTCCCATGTCCTGGGGTGCATCAGGATCGCGGCGTCCAGGCCGACTATGTCATCGTGGAGCTGGGTCATCTCCTTCCACCAGTTGCGGGCTATCCGGTTCTTCAGCTCGACGCCGAGCGGCCCGTAGTCCCATGCCCCGCTCTGGCCTCCGTAAATCTCGGAGGATTGAAACACAAAACCGCGCCGCTTTGCCAGCGATGTGATTTTTTCCATCGTTGCCGGCCCCTTATATTCAGTTAATTCTTCAGGCATACCATATCCTTTTAGTTTTTCAATAAGTATAGCGGGAACCCTGCTGAATGTGAAGGCGGCAAAGGCTGCGCCTTTGCCGTTGGAGTTTGCTGCGCAAGCGCAACGCTCTTTCTCCGCAAACTTCAGGACTTTTTTACCGGGCGCAATCTGCGGACTTTCCGGTGTCAGTCCCCTTTTTTAACCGCGAGAACATGAAGAGATGCGGTACTCTCCATCACGAGATGCTGTACTCTTTGTTGCGAGATGCGGAGGTTTTTGGAAAAAGATACGGAGGAATTTTAGACTTCGCCGTATTATTTTTTAACCACGAACCGGCCCGCAAAAAACCCTCCCCCAGGGAGGGTTTTTGTTAGCAGGACTTTTGCCCCGGCTATGATGTGCGCCGGGAGACACGTTCCCCGTCCCGCGTGAGCCGCCGTGTCCTATACGACATCGTAAATCTTTTGCGAGCCGGTGAAGACGGGCGGGCCGGCGGGCGGCTGGTATACCGTGAACAGCGCGGGATACTTGTCCGCCTGCGCGTCCACGAGGGTCTGCGTCCCGATAAACTTGAAGTTGTAGCCGGCAACCACCTGCACCGATGTCAGGACAGCCTCGTAACCCGAGCCG